>DAOPYU010000415.1:0-4325 GCA_035353095.1 Candidatus Sumerlaeota bacterium
ACCCGATCATCTCGGGGGGGATGACGGGGATCAGCAATTTCGAACTGGTCCGGGCGGTGAGCGACGCGGGCGCCTTTCCGGTTCTGGCGGCGGGCAACATGCCCCCCGAGGCGTTCGAGGCGGAAGTGGACCGTTGTATCGCGCATCTCGAAAAACCGTTTGCGGTGAATCTGATCACGATCGCGCCGCATTACCGAGCCCATCACGAGATTCTGCGAGCCAAGAACGTCCCATTTGTCGTCTTCGCGGGCAACTTTCCCAAAAAGCCCGATGTGACCGAAATGAAAAAGACGGGGAAAAAGACCATGTGCTTCGCCTCCGCCGACTCGATCGCCAATCAGATGCGCCGCTTCGGTATTGACGCCCTGATTCTCGAAGGCAGCGAAGCGGGCGGGCACATCGGCCACGTCTCGCTAAGCATTCTGTTGCAGCAGGTGCTGTTCGAATCGCGCGATTTTCCGGTGTTCGTGGCCGGAGGCATCGGCAACGGCAAGATGATCGCGCACCTGTTATTAATGGGCGCGTACGGCTGCCAGCTCGGAACGCGTTTCGTGATGACGGAAGAATGCACGGCCCACCCGAACTTCAAGGAGGCGTTCCGCCGGGCGCGCGCACGTCAGGCCATCGCCACCCCCCAGTACGACTCGAAACTGCCGGTGGTGGCGGTGCGGGCGCTGGCCAACCGGGCCATGGACGAGTTCGGCGAGTTGCAGCTGCGCCTGTTGAACGAAATGCAGGAAGGAAAACTCTCGCGAGAAAAGGCGCAGTATGAAGTCGAAAACTTCTGGGTCGGCGGGTTGCGCCGCGCCGTGGTGGACGGGGATGTCGAGAACGGTTCCGTCATGGCGGGCCAGAGCGTGGGCCTCATGCACGACGTCAAACCGATGAAACAGATGGTTCTGGATCTGGTGCAGGAAGCGGAAGAGGAGTTGCAGCGGGTACGCAGGATGTTCGATTCCCTCTGAGGCGAATACCCCCTGTTTTTTGTGGCATGTGTTAAAAACCGTCAGGCATGGACCATGCCTGACGGTTTTTGACAGCGACCGACGAAACAAGAGATTCTTTAAGGGGACAGGGGCACACGATGCTTCGAATCACGGGCGGGGAATGGCGGGGACGCAAACTGAAGACACCGGCGGGTCTGGCCACCCGGCCCACCCCGTCCATGGTGCGCGAGGCTCTGTTCAACATCCTGGGGCCGCTGATCGAGGAGTACGTGTTCTTCGATCTGTTCGCCGGTTCCGGCATCGTGGGCTTCGAGGCGCTGAGCCGGGGCGCGTCGCGCGCGGTCTTTGTCGAGCAGTCGCGGGAGGCGCTGGCTTGTCTGCGCGAGAATTTCCAACTGCTCGGGTGTGGGACGCGCGCCGTGTGTGTCCCACAGGCGATGCCGGGCGCGTTGAACGCCGACGCATTCCGGTGCGAAGAACCGGCATTGTTTTTCCTGGACCCCCCCTACAAACAGGGCTGGGGCATTCAAACGCTCGAGGCGCTGGGCGGATTGCCGGCGGTACGCCAGCCGGGCCACGTCTGTGTGGTGCAGGCAGAAAAAGAAGCGCTGCTGGAAGATCATGTAGCGGAAGTGTGGGGATTGCGGCGGCGCTACACCTATGGCGCCACGGCGCTGTGGGTGTACGACACCAGGATCGCCTGAGCGGCGACATTGTGCGGCAGCCGGCCCCCATTGCCCCCCGCTGGAGGTTCCCCAGTTTCTTCCCATTTGAAAAAGTTTCCGCATTTTGGCGGGATTCTAAAAGTGGCTTCCTTCCATGCAGAGTCGAAATCGCGTTTCAGGAAGCCCCTCAGGCGGCATCTTTTTCTCTCTGACCAATCGAAAAACTCTTGAAGCCTCGTTTTTTTTTGTTACCATACCCTCAGTTCGCAGGGGTGAAGCGAGTTTGGGGTGAGGGATTGAGAAAGCCGTTCAAAGGGGGAATGATTGCATTTGCACCGTGGGCCCGTCTGGAGATTGCCCTTTCCCCCTCCCGAAGGAATCGTTGGTTGAGGTGTCTGGCGACCCCTCCCGAGGTTCTTTTCATCGTGTGCAACCCTATCGTCATGAGAATTCTGTAACAAGAGAGGTGGTACGATCATGAGCAGGAAACTGAGAGTCATCGTTATCGGATGTGGGAACATGGGGTCCTCACACGCGCGTTCCTACCACAAACTGGAAGGCTTCGACCTGGTGGGCCTGGTGGACAAGTTCCCGGCCAACCGCGAAAAACTGGCTCAGGAACTGGGGGGCGTGGCGCAATACGATTCGCTCGAAACGGCACTGACCGAATTAAAACCCGATGCGGCGGCGATCTGTACCTACCCCGACAGCCATGCGGCCCTGGCGCGCCAGTGTGTGGCGGCAGGACTCCATCTGTTTGTCGAGAAACCCGTGGCCACGACAGTCGCGGAAGCGGAAGAGATTGTGGAACTGGCCCGTTCGCATGGCCGCAAACTGGTCGTGGGGTACATCCTGCGCCAGCACCCGGCATGGATGAAGTTTATCGAGATCGCCCAGTCACTCGGCAAACCGCTGGTCATGCGCATGAACCTGAACCAGCAGAGCTCGGGCTACATGTGGAACAGCCACAAGGGGCTGATGCGTTCGATGTCGCCCATCGTGGACTGCGGCGTGCATTATGTGGACGTGATGTGCCAGATGACCCGTTCCAAACCGGTGAAGATCCACGCGATCGGCGCGCGGTTGAGTAGCGAGATCGCCGAGAATATGTACAATTACGGCCAATTGCAGGTGCAGTTCGAGGACGGCTCGGTGGGATGGTACGAGGCGGGCTGGGGCCCGATGATGAGCGAGCAGGCCTTCTTTGTCAAAGACGTCGTGGGACCGAAGGGATGCGTGAGCATCGTGAAGTCGCGCAATGGGGAAGAAGGAGGGGCTTCGGACGACATTGATTCGCATTCGAAGACCAACTGCCTCCAACTGCACCACGCGGAACTGGACGCCGAAGGCAAGTTCGCAAAAGAAGACGAGTGGATCGACACGCACGACGAGCCGGGGCATCAGGAATTGTGCGACCGCGAACAGGCCTACCTCCAGAAAGCCATCGAGGAGGATCTGGACCTGACCGATCATTGGCAGGACGCGATCAACAGCCTGCGCATCGTGCTGGCGGCGGATCAGTCGGCCCGCACGGGTGAGGTCGTCAAACTGTAGGAACCCGAAAGGGATTCTGTCAAGCTGCGTCAGAGTCGGGAAAGGAACCGGTGTGCGATGAATCTCAATACGCGTCTTCGATTGTCGGTGATGATGTTCGTGCAGTACTTCATTTGGGGGGCGTGGTATGCGACGCTCAGCTCGTACTTAACCAAGATCAACTTTACGGGCAATGACATCGGCCGAGCCTACAGTACCACGGCGCTGGCGGCGATTGTCTCGCCCTTCTTTGTGGGAATGATCGCGGATCGGTTCTTCTCGGCGGAAAAAGTGCTGGCCGTGTTGCACCTGGTGGGCGCGGGGTTGTTGTTCTATGTCTCGACCATCAAGGACCCCATGACGTTCTATTATGTCTTGCTAGCCTACACGTTGTGTTACATGCCGACGCTGGCCCTGACAAACTCG
Organism: Candidatus Sumerlaeota bacterium; assembly: GCA_035353095.1. Classification (GTDB taxonomy): domain Bacteria; phylum Sumerlaeota; class Sumerlaeia; order UBA8349; family UBA8349; genus DAOPYU01. The sequence continues at coordinate 3,572 of DAOPYU010000415.1, forward strand.
CTCTCGTTCGACCACATGAAGGATCCCAGCAAGGACTTTCCCTCGATTCGCGTGATGGGAACGATTTCCTGGATCGTGGTGGGATGGATTCTGGCCAAGTTTGAAATCAGCGACAAGGCGGATTCGCTGCAACTCGGCGCGGGCGCTTCGCTGCTGATGGGCCTGTATTGTTTCACGCTGCCGCACACGCCGCCGAAATCGGCGGGTAAAGCGGTGAAGGTGCGCGACATCCTCGGACTCGACGCGCTGGGGTTGATGAAAGACCCCTCCTTTCTTTTCTTTGTCATCGGTTCGCTCCTCATCTGTATTCCCCTGACGTTCTATTTCAGTTTCACGGGCACATTCCTCAGCGAACACAACATGTCCGACTGGGCCGGAAAAATGACGCTGGGCCAGATGCTCGAGATCTTCTTCCTGATGATCCTGCCGTTCTGCCTGGCACGACTGGGGGTGAAGAAAATGCTCCTGATCGGCATGCTGGCCTGGGGCGTGCGATATGTCCTGTTCGCGTTTGGCGATCCGGGCTCGAAGTTCCCGGTCATGGTCCTGGCAGGCATCATCATGCACGGCATCTGTTACGACTTCTTCTTCGTGACGGGTCAGCTCTATGTGGACCGCAAGGCACCGCTGGCCATTCGGGCCAACGCGCAGGGGCTGATCTATTTCATCACACTGGGATTGGGAATGTATATCGGTTCTCGTTTGTCGGGGGTGGTGGTGGACCATTTCACGACCCTCAATGACGCCAAGGAAG
>DAOPYU010000416.1:0-4234 GCA_035353095.1 Candidatus Sumerlaeota bacterium
CTTCGGTACCCACCTGACCGCCGGGAAGTCCGACGACCTGATGCACTGGACCCGCGTGGCCAACGGCGTACGGGACGACAATCCCCTGATCCCGAATGTCTCGCAGGAGCTGCGCGAAACCTTCGCGTGGGCCACGAGCCGCGACCTCTGGGCGCCCTGCGTGACAAAACTGCCGGACGGGAAATATTACCAGTATTACTGCTCGTGTCAGGGTCGTTCCCCCCTTTCCGCGCTGGGGGTGGCGGTGTCGGACCGGATCGAGGGGCCGTACCGGAATCTGAGGATCCTCCTCAAGTCGGGCCAGGGCGTCAGCGAGGACGGGACGCCGTACAACGTGAACATCCACCCCAACGCCATTGATCCCCACACCTTCTTCGACGCGAAATCGAACTACTGGATGGTCTATGGGTCCTATTCGGGCGGTATCTTCATCCAGAAGATGGACCCGAAGACCGGCTTTCAACTTCCGGGACAGGGCTACGGCAAGAAACTCATGGGGGGCAACCGGAGCAAGATCGAGGGGAGTTACATGCAGTACAGTCCGCAGACCCGGTACTACTACCTCTTCGCGTCGTTCGGCGAGTTGAGTGTCCGGGGCGGTTACAACATCCGGGTGGCCCGGTCGAAGAATCCCGACGGTCCGTTCCGCGATCCACAGGGGAACGACCTGACGAAGTGCCAGGGCAGCGGCAGCGACGACCTCGCCGCCCTGGAGCCCTATGGCGCGAAACTGATCGGGAATTACCGTTTCCTCAAGGAAAACGGCGAGCCCACCGGCATCGCCTATGCCTCGCCCGGACACAATTCCACGTACTTCGATCCGGAGACCGGGAAGTATTTCATCTTCTTCCACACCCGATTTCCCAACTGGGGCCAGAGTTTCCAGATGCGGGTGCATCAGATGTTCCTCAACGAGGACGGCTGGTTCGTCATCGCCCCCCACCGCTATACGGGAGAGTCCCTCGGGGCGTACACTCCCGAATCCCTGGAGGGGACGTATGCCCTGGTCAATCATGGCCGGGACATTTCTCCCGCGATGAAGGATTCCGTCCCGATCGTCCTCTACCGCGACGGCACGATCACGGGCGCCTTGAGCGGTCGCTGGAAGAAGCGGAAGGAACACGAGATCCGCCTCACGGTGGATGGAGTCGAGTACAAAGGCGTGGCGCTTCGCCAGTGGGACGACGGCCAGAAGAAGCCGGTCATGGCAATCACCGCCCTGTCGTCCCAGGGAACGGCCATCTGGGCCTCGCAACTCGATGCGGGCGCCAACCCGGACGCGCGGTAAGGGGACAGAATCGTCGCAGCTTTTCGCCTGTCGCGAACGCCTGATATTTACTTGAATTTTTCGATTGTAACGGATCAAATGGATTTTTCGGTCCCTTGGGGGCATGACAGATGGAGTAACCAGACCTGATAGAGAGTCCTGGAAAGGATAACGTTAACGATGCGGCGTTCCCCGATTCTGAAAAAGACCAGCCGGAGCTTCCTGCTTCTCCTGACAGCCGGGCTTGCCCTGTTGCTGTCGGTTCCCCCCGCCCAGGCGGTAACATCGGAGGAGGCGGATGCCGCCTTCAGTTCCCTGATCCGGGTTTACTGGGACCCCACGGCTCAATTTTTCCACAAGGAAGAACAGGGATCGAAAAAAGCCGATTTCTGGTTCTCGGCACAGCTCTGGGACACCGTCATGGATGAATACGACCGCACGGGCCGCGCGGACGTCAAACGCCTGATCAACGAGGTCTATGACGGTTTCATCAAGGAACATCCGGACTGGACCACGAACAAATACAATGACGACATCATGTGGTGGGCCATCGCCTGTACCCGGGCCTACACCCTCACAAAAGACAAACGGTACCTGAAGAAGGCAAAGGAGAGTTTCGACTTCGTCTATGACCACTTCCGCGACGACACGTTCGGCGGCGGTCTCTACTGGATCAACCAGAGAACGTCCAAGAACAGTTGTCTCAACTGCCCCGCGGTCATCGCCGCCGTCCGACTCTCCGTCCTCCTCAAGGACCGCACGTACCTCGATAAGGCCCAAAGTCTTTACGAATGGCAAAAGCAAACCCTGACCGACGGAAACGGCAAGGTCTTCGACAGTATTCGGTACAACCCGGACCGCCAGACCACCCGGATCGGCCGATTCTCGCTGACGTACAACCAGGGAACGTTCATCGGGGCCGCCGTGCTCCTGTACAAGCAAACCCGGAACCCGACCTACCTCGACGATGCGCTGAAGGCGGCGGAGTGGACCATGGCGAATCTCTGTGTGACGGATGAATTCATCCTGAAAAACGAAGGACAGGGCGACGCCGGCGCCTTCAAGGGGATCTTCGCCCGTTACATGAAACTCTTCATCCGGGAATGCGGCCGCACCGAGTTCCTGCCCTGGATGAAAGCCAACGCCGACACCGCCTGGCACAACCGCCGTCCCGCCGACAACATCATGGGCAACGACTGGACCGCCCCCACGGGGCCCAACATCCAGAGTCAGACGGCCACCAGCGCCGTCGCCGTCGTGCTCTGTTTCACGGATGAAAACTCTGGAACCACCGGGCTTCTCAACAAGACGAAGGCTTTCTTCGGGCGCCTCTGGTAACCGCCGCCACAGGGTTCAAATCAGACTGAAATGGCCGTTGAGGCGGAGAAACCCGCCGGATGTCCGGCTAGACGGAGGTCCTCCGGAAGCGGGCGCCCGAGGCCCGGAAGAAAACCCGCGCGGAAATCGAGCGCAGGTGGAGGCAACTGGCTGGCCACGGCTTTTCTTCCCCTTGAAACCCGGCTGCATATGGAGGAACGACGCCCGCGCCGTTCTGCATATTCTGCTTGATTTCAGGGGGGAGTTGTCGGATGTATGGGACGCGAGCGAACAGGAAGAAAACGACTTCAAGCGCCTGAAGGAGAAGACTTGCCATGCATTTCGGAAAATTCGTTGCCATCAGCCTGTGTGTCGCAGGTGCGCTGTTATCGCAGGCGGTTTCTGCCGAAGATGCGGCCATTTTCAAACACGGTCCCCTCCAGGTCTCCGAGAACAAACGATTTCTGGTTTACAAGGACGGCACGCCGTTCTTCTGGCTCGGGGACACGGCATGGGAAATTTTCCATCGGCTGAACCGCGAGGAGGCCAACCGCTACCTGGAGAACCGCGCGAAAAAGGGCTTTACGGTGATTCAAGCGGTGGCCGTCGCCGAATTCGACGGAAACAATGTGCCCAACGCCTACGGCCACCTGCCGTTTGTGGAGATGGACCCGACCCGGCCCGACGTGAAAGAGGGACAGGAGAACGACTACTGGGACCACGTGGACTATATCGTGGACAAGGCGCAGTCGCTGGGGCTCTATGTCGGATTCCTGCCGACCTGGGGCCGCTACTGGCACGATGCCGTGAAGGACGGAAAGCCGCTCTTCAACGAGGCCAATGCGGAGTCCTACGGCGAATGGCTGGGCAAGCGCTACAAGGACAAGGCGATTGTCTGGATTCTGGGGGGCGACCACCCGATTGACAATGACGAACAGAAGGCCGTGATCCGGGCCATGGCGCGCGGTTTGAAGAAAGGGGATGGTGGCACGCATCTTATCACGTTCCACCCCTGCGGCGGAGCGGGTTCCGCCACCTGGTTCCACGGCGAGGAGTGGCTGAGTTTCAACATGCGCCAGAACGGACACAATATCGAGTTTACGGGCCGCTACGACCAGACGAATGCCGATTACGACCGCACGCCCGCCAAGCCGGTCCTGGATGGCGAGCCGATCTACGAAGACCACCCGATCGCCTTCGACGCGAAGAAGTTCGGGCACTCGACCGCGGCGGACGTGAGACGGCCCCTGTACTGGGACCTCTTCACCGGGGCCTTCGGCCACACATACGGCCACCACTCCGTGTGGCAGATGTGGGAGCCAGGCAAGCGCGAGCCGATCAACGACCCGCTCCTGCCCTGGTTCGAGGCGATTGACCAGCCGGGCGCCGGGCAGATGCAATATGCCCGCCGCTTGCTCGAGTCGCGCCCCTTCCTCACGCGCATCCCGGACGATTTGATCCTCGTAGTGGACCGGGTCGAGACCTCGGTGCCGGGCGCGGGACGCTACCGTTTCGTGGCGACGCGCGACGAGGCGGGCACCTACGCGATGGTGTACGCTCCGCTCGGGCGGACGTTCAAGGTCAAGATGGACAAGATCGCCGGGGCCAGCGTGAAGGCCTGGTGGTACAACCCCCGCAACGGGGAGGCGA
>DAOPYU010000417.1:0-4212 GCA_035353095.1 Candidatus Sumerlaeota bacterium
TTGGGGTGAAGTCTTTTGACTGCGCCAATCGGGAGATTGGCGCTCCCGGGAACCGTTTTCTCCCCCTAAAATGGCCTTTCTGGGAGGGCGGGCGTCCTCGCCCGCCTGAAAGAAAAACCGGACGATAGGCGTTCAACTGCGGTTTTCAGATTCAAATCCGGACCGCCGTTGAGTGCCCCCACGGCTTCTCTCTCAGGCGGGCGAGGACGTCCGTCCTCCATGAAACACCCATTTTGTGAGGAAATCGTGACTCCCGGGAATGATCCGGAAATGCCCATCTCCCGATGAGCGCAGTCAAAGATTCCCCCCCCTGGAGATCGGGACAGAAGGATCGGAAACTCCAGCCCAAGGCAAAACACTGCCTCCCCGGGCAAGCCCACTGCCCGGGGAAATTCTGGAGCGATCAATTTGTGACTGAAAAAAAAGGAGTGTTGCTTGTTATGAATGCAATTCGTCTCACGCCCCTCCACCCCCCGGCGTTTCCGACGGGAAATGGCGGTCTGGAACCGTTCGCGGAACGGGACCGTTACGGAACCGGCACGGCCACGACTTTCTTTTTCGGCCCGCGTTTCTTTCTCAGGCTTGAACCCGCTTCGATCTTCTCGAGACTCTCGAGCGCCATGTGGGGGGTCATGGTGCGCAGGTTCAGCAGAGCCTGGCGTGAGGCGCCCCGGGGAGCCGTTCGGCCCAGCTCCCAGGCGGCCACCGCCGGCTGGCTCACGCCGGTCAGCAACGCAAACTGGATCTGCGAAAGCCCCAGTCGCATACGCAGTTTCTTGATCAGAATCGGGGTCAGATGGGTCTTCCCTGTGCCGGAATCGGAGTCACTTCCCCGCTCGAGTGGCAAGCCGGCTTTGTGCCCCGTTCGCTTGTACTTGACCAGTTCCAATTCCAGCGAGTGGATGCGCCGGAACAGGTCAGTAAGGGAATTGCGCATGGTTCGAATCTGCCCGCTCAGGGATGAAACCGGGTCCTTCATCTCTTTCCGAATCTGACGCGCCACTTCCTCATCCAGGACCTTCAACAGTTTGTCCATAATTTTCCCACCCATTCTATTTTGTAATAGATAATCCCTGCGCAGGAACGCACAAACGTCGGGCGCCCTCGCCATCACTCGGAAACACTTTTCATAAACCCCACCATAGTAATGCTTATTCTCCCCCCATTTGTCAAGACCCGGATTAAAAAAATGACGACTCCTGGCTTTGCCGGAACCGGCCCTCGCAACCGTCGGTTCCGAGCAGGAACCCCTCAATTGTCCGGTAAGAGTCGGGAGGGCCCGGAGGAGGCACGGGCGGGACGCTCAGGTCACCTCAGAACCGCCTTCCTTTCTTTATGAAACCCCGAAGACGGGACCCGTCCAGACAATGAGGCGTTCCCGGATTCCGAGACTCGCAGATTCAAAAACCGCTTGCCGGGAAGGAACAATTGAGGCATAGTATTCTTGCGGATTTGGATTCTATTCGCGAAATTCTCGATCGGGTTCTCGAGGTAGTGGCAAGCACTTTCTGTAGTTCAGTCGGCGGAAGGATTCGTGTCATGAACAGCCCTCTTTTCTTTTGGCGTGCCGGGGTCGTGCGGGCGGCATTCATTTTGGTCCTCCTGGCCCTTGCCGTGCCTGCGGGAGCCCAGGGATTGAGCACTGGGGCCTCGAAAGTTTCAGGAGAAATCTTCGCGCACAAGGCGCAGAAGGCTCGCTCCACCGGAGTTTCGCTCCAGCAGCACACCCAATCGCTTCGGGTATCCGGACTGAATGCCGAGAATCTGGATCGGGAGGATTGCGCGCTCTATGTGACGAATCCGTTGACGCGTTCTGAAATCGCGGATCTGGCCAGGGAAGGGATTCAGGTCCATGAGACCTTTGTGCCCCCGGTCCCCGGTCGGCATCCCCAGGGTTTCTACCTGGTCACCGTGGCCTACGAGGCGTTGTCGTTCATCGAGAGCGACGCCCGGTTTACGCGTCTGGACTCGACGGAGTTCACGGCCCAGATGAATAACAACGAAGCGGCCCTCATGACCCATGTGGACCAGGTGCGCAGCGGGGTCGGGGTGGTGTCCGCAACCGGCGTCGGCGTCAAGATGGCCATCGCCGATGCGGGACTCGACCTGACCAACACCGACATCCCCACGCCGGTCGAGGCGTACGACCTGACCAACGGCACCGACCCGTCCACGTGGGGCACGAGTGTCGCGAACCCGGCGACCGACCACGGCACCCATGTGGTGGGGATTGCCATGGGCAGCGGCGCGCATTCGGGCGGTCTCTACAAAGGCGTCGCACCCGATGCCAGCCTGTATTTTTACAAGATTGGAAACAATGTGGATGGCTCGGCCAATTTCACGGACATGATCGAGGCGATCAACCGGGCCTCCGCAATGGGGTGCAAGGTTTTCTCGATGAGCTTCGGGGGGACGGACACATTCATGGACGGCAGCAGTTCCGTCTGTCAGGCCATTGACGCCGCCACGGCCGCGGGCATGACCTGCTTTGTCGCGGCGGGAAACATGGGAACCGAAAAATTCCACAAGTCCATGACGGTCCCTCCGGCCACAACCACCAGTGTTTTCGGCTTTACCGTCAATAACACCGCCTCGGCGGTTCCCTACACCACGAGTATTGACATCCGGGTGATCTGGAGTGACGACAACAACACCGACGCGAATGTGGGCCTGACCTGCGCCAACCTCGACACGAGCGAGACGCTCACGCTGGCCTATACGGGCACCAGCCCGCGGGGACGCGAAGGCAAACGCTTCACGTTGACTCCGTCCCTCGCGGCGGGGGTTTCGAAAACCTATCAGTTCCAGCTGGTGAATGCCGCGGCAAGTGGAACCAACGCGTCCGTCCACCTGTTCCGCAGCAGTGGCAAGGGCGGGTTCGATGTGGATGACGTGAACTCGACGATTCTCCACCCGAGTCTGGCCGATACGGCCATCGCCGTGGGGGCCTGGACTCAGCGGACCGGCTGGACCGATTATCAGGGCGCCGCCCATTCCTACTCCGATCTGACGTATGACACTCTGGCGGGTTTCAGCAGCATCGGGCCGCGCATTGACAATTTGATGAAACCCGATGTGGTGGCGCCGGGCATCACCATCTCGACCCGCGACTCGAACCTGACGCCCGCCGCCCAGTACATCATTGACGATGACGGATTGAACCTCAACGGGTCCGGTCCGGCCGACTATGTTCTCAAGCGGGGGACCAGCATGGCGTGTCCGCATGCGGCGGCTATTGGCGTCCTGATGATGGAGGCCAATCCGACTCTGACTCCCGAGCAGGTGCGCCTGGCTCTGGGTCGCACCGCCCACCGCAAGGGCGGATCGCTCAATCAGGTCGGCTTCGGCCTGGTGGATGCCCTTGAGGCCGTGCGCGCCGTCACCTCGAAGGTCAACAATCCCTACCTCCAGGCGCCCGAGAACGCGGGAGTCATCCTCTGGTCCAGCGAGAAGGACTTCACCGTCACCAGCGCCACGCAGGGGGCCGGGGTGTTCTCCGCCACCCACGGCGACATTCTCGTGGACCTGCCCGGGTACCCCGGCGAAGGGCCCGGCATTCTGCCCGGCGGGAAAAACAAGGAACTGGTGGCCGCTTTCTATGGCGACAACCCGGCCGATCCGCAGGCGGCTGTGGCGCAGAAGGGACTCAACGACTTTGACGTGATCGCCACCACCACCGATACGGTCTATATCCAGGACAACGCGCCCGTCACCGCCCAGATGCCCAAGGTGTTCTTCAGTGTCGAGACCCCGCTGGCCTCCACCGACACGCCCCCCCTGGCGCCGGCATGGGCGCCTTATTCGGTCCGGCCCGGCGACCTCCTCACCAACTCCGGCGTCGTCATCCCCAACTACTTCCTCGTCGAACCGTTCGACTTCTACTTGGACGCCGGCCTCACCCAGCCCGCCGTGGGTTCCTATGAATGGGGACAGACGGCCAATGAGGCGGCGATCGGACTGGACGCCGTGGATGTCGAGGGGATCACTTCCCGCGGGTTCGACGCTCTGACCACGTATGTGTTGACCTCGTCGAATGCGCTGCCGGCCCGGAATCTCCGCAACCGCCTGAACGAAGTCAACGGCCTGAAGCAGGCCCTCAACGGCTATGCTCCGCCGACCACCTTCACGCTGTTCTTCTCCTTTACGCCTGAAAGCACCACCGAGCCGCCCCACGCCAGCGGCCGTTACACCCAGAAGACCTACTACCTCGGG
>DAOPYU010000418.1:0-4192 GCA_035353095.1 Candidatus Sumerlaeota bacterium
CGCACAAAACAATTTCGGGGGAGAGGCCTCACAAGGGCCTCTCCCCCGAGTTGTTCTTTGGGGGGCGGGGTGGACGGAAATGGACGAGGTGGACAGTATTATGGACGAGATGGACGGAACAAGGGGGAGAAGGGGGCGACGATTCCTTCCGGGAGGCTCAGGCAAGAGATTCATTGAACAGAATGAATCCGGCAAGGATGAGTAATGGAAATCCCCGGAAGCGATTGCTGTCACTCTCCCCAAGACGAAATGCGGGTTTTTCGGCTTCCTTTTGGGGGGTGTCCAGCCCATTTTCGTCGTTCTCTTCACGAGGGGTTCGACACGTCTTGAATGGTATTCTGCCCCCGCGAGAGGGTTTTATTGCTCGCGATTGGTTTTCCCAGTCAGGTAATGGCGCGGAGGGCCGGAAGTGTTTGTACTTTCATAGGTCATTGATTTATGGCGTATTATGTGTTCCACCTGTTTCTTTCCGCATCTTTCCTGTCTTTTGTAGATTTTAAGAACGAATATATTCTTCGATATGATCGTTCCTGTTTATTCGGGAACGGAGTTGGCGAATTTGCGAGGAGCCGAGAGGTTGTTGTCGGCCTGTGTGGCGATTGTGTATTTATATCAAAACAGGAGGGTTACCTGTTTTATGTCCTCTGTTTTGTTGTCGAAAGGGCCCAGGGTCCAGGAAAAGTCCGCAAAAAAAGATTTCACCCTATTATTATCAGTGCTGTTCCGGCGGGATTGGCGGATAGGGTAAATCATATTATTTTCCCGTAATTCGACAAGTCAGATAGTATTTGCATTCTGGGTGGGGATCGTTTATTTTATTATCGGTCGTGGTATGGCCTGCGGGTTCTGGTCCGCGGTGTCTTATTCTTTCCTGTTTATATTTCCAGGAGGGAATGGGCCCGCCGCCACGGCGTCATCATTCAGCGGTACAAGGAGGTCAGCAGTGTCAGTAAAAAGAAGTGTGCAGGACCGTGGTTTTTTCAAGAGGCTGTGTCTGTTGGGGTGCGTGTTGTTGCTGATGAGCAGTGGCATTTGCGCTTCTCGGGCTCAGGCCGACGTGGCCGTCGCAGGCGATCTGCTTGTCAATCTCGATTCCACTTCGTTAACGGTGGGCGAGTTGGCGAGTTGGACGAATGCGGGAACCTTGGAGGGGACATTCGGCAGCTCGACCAAGAATCCGGTGGTCGAGTCGGTTCAGGGGGTTTCGGCGGTAACGTTTGCCGACAGCGCCTGGCTGAAGTCGGATTTTCTGACGACCGCAGATTTTACGGGAAGCAGCGACTGGTCGGTTGAAATCTGGGCGTTCAATCCGTCGATCGGCGGCGACGAGGGGATGATGACCTGGTCGAACCGCGGCGAAGAGAACAAAAATGCGGCTTTCTGCTACAGCACGGCGCCTGTCTGGGGCGCTTTTGCGGGTTGGGGCGCCGGGGATATCGGGTACGGCAACGCCGTGGCGCCGGTTGCGGGGATCTGGCACCATATCGCGTACACCTATGCGGGCGGCGCGAATGGGTTGTTCACCATCTATGTGGATGGTCAGCAGAATAACCAGGGTCAGAAGAGTCTTGATATTCATGGTCCGGCGGAACTTCCCACGAGTCAGGCGATGCCTGTGATTCTGGGTGGGTCCACGGGTGGCGATGCGACGGGTCTGGCTGCCAACGCGACCGAGCAGTGGTTCAGCGGCTCGATTTCCAAGGTGCGTATCCATGGGGGGCTTCTGACGGCCGAGCAGGTCAAGAACAACTATGATACGGAAAAAGCGGCGTATCTCAGTCCGGCTCTGACGATTCCGCAGCCGGCTCCGGCTTCTCTGGACTTTGGTGTGGTCGCTCCGGAAGCGGGCCAGAGCCCGGCTCAGACGATCACGATCAAGAACGTCGGTACGGGCGATCTGACCTTCAACACGCCGGCCGTGTCTCTGACGGGCGCCAATCCGGAGCAGTTTGCGGTGTTGGACTTCGACGCCACGCCGCTGGTTCCCGGCGCTTCGCGGGAGGTCAAGGTGGCGTGCGATTCGACCACGACGAGCCTTCTGAAAGCGCAGCTGGCCTTCAACACCAACAGCCCGCTCAATCCGACGGTTGCCCTCTGGGCCATGGGCAGCAAGCCCGAGGCGCAGGCGCAGGCGGGCGATCTGTTGATTGACCTGAAGGCGAGCGGGTTGGCCGAGGACACGACGCTGACCTGGCCGAACGCCGGCACGTTGGGGGGGGAATTCTTCAATCCGCTGGGGACTCAGCCCTCGGTTGAGACCGTCCAGGGAGTCAAGGCGGTCAAGTTCAACTCGACGTGGCTGAAGTCGAATTTCCTGACCACCGAAGCGTTTACGGGCAACAGCAACTGGTCGCTCGAAACGTGGGCGTTCAATCCCGCCGTCGGTGATGAAGAGCAGATGGTGATGTGGAGCAACCGGGGTGAAGACAGCAAGAATGCGGCCTTCATCTATGGAACTGCGTCCGGCTGGGGTGCGTTTGGCGGTTGGGGCAATGGCGACCTCGGTTTCCTCAATGCCGCGCCGCCGTCGCAGGGGACGTGGCACCATGTGACTCTCACGTATGCCGGTGGCGCGAACAGCCCGCTGAGTGTTTACGTGGACGGCCGTCTCAACAACAGCAAGACGATGAGTCTGGCGATTCACGGCCCGGCGGATAACGAAGCGATGCCGGTTTTCCTGGGTGGCTCGACAGGCGATGCGGCGGGCGGCCTTGGCGCCAATGCGACGGGCTGGTGGTTCACGGGCGCGTTGGCGGCCGTGCGTTTCCACGACGGGGAGCTGAGCGCCGATCAGGTTTACAACAACTACGCGTTCGAGAAAGACAATTTCGATTACTCGGCGTTGACGGTCAATGTCGATCCGGCCAACCGGGGCGATGTGGTTCTGAGCCCGGCCGGAAACGTCTATAAGAACGGCACGACGGTGACGCTGACGGCGGCGCCTCGCAAGGGGTATCGCTTCCTGAACTGGTCGGGCGATGTTGCCAGTACCTCCACCGAAGTGACGATCTCGATGACGGGTAACAAGACCGTGACGGCGAACTTCGAAGCGCTTCCGGTTTATACGCTGGCTCTGTCGGCGGATCCGGTCGAGGGCGGTGTGCTGACGGTTTCTCCGGAACAAACGTCTTATACGCTTGGGACGACGGTGACGGTAACGGCGACGGCGAACCGTTATTTTGGTTTCACGGGTTGGACGGGTGTGCCGGCGGAACAGAATCTGGTCAATCCGCTGACGCTGGTGATGGATGCGGACACGACGATCGGGGCGACCTTCATCGCCGATTCGACCGCGCCGACGGGGACTGTCGAGCCGACCGATGGGCAGCCGACGTCGGGTACGCAGGTGGCCTTCGATGTGGTGTTCTCGGAAGATGTGTATGGCTTTGCCGAGGCGACCACGGCCAGCCTGGCGGCCAACCTGCAGGGAACGATTGCGTATAAGGCGGTGACGGTTGCCGAGACGCTGGAAGAGAATCCCTCGTCGGCGACGCCGGTGACGTCGAAGCGGCATTATGTGGTCCAGGTGTCCGGCCTTGAAGGGAATGGTTTCGTGTCGCTGGAAGTCAATCCCTCTGCGTGTGTGGACATTGCGGGCAACGGCAACGTGAAGATCGGCCCGAGCGCGGCGGTTCTGGTGGACCAGGCGGCTCCGGCCACGATGGCGGCTCCGGTCTCGCCCGAGACGGTGTCGCCGGATGCGGAAGTGCAGTTCACGTGGACTGCGGCCGTGGATCCGGAACCGGCGAGTGGCGTGGCCGGTTATGAGTTGCAGATTGGAACGACGCCCGGTGCGTCCGACCTGTTTGCCGGAACATTGACCTCCCCGACGCTTGAAAAGACCCAGGTCTGTCCGTTGGGTGTGACGGTGTACAGCCGTGTGCGCGCCTTCGACCAGGTGGGCAATGTCGGCGCGTGGTCCGAAAGCTCCGCGGGTGTGCTGGTTCAGGCGCCGGTGGTGGACGAGTACGCGTTGACGGTGGCCGTAACGGGTGAAGGCTCCGTGACGAAGTCGCCGGAGCAGGCTGTCTATGCCACGGGTACGACGGTGACGCTGACGGCGACGCCCGCGGTGGGGTACCACTTCACGGGCTGGAGCGGTTCGACGACGAGCACGCTCAACCCGCTCTCGATCGTGATGGACTCGACGAAGACGCTGACGGCGACGTTTGCGGCCAACGAGTATGCGCTG
>DAOPYU010000419.1:0-4185 GCA_035353095.1 Candidatus Sumerlaeota bacterium
GTCTCCCGCGCCCGCTTTCGCGCCCTCGGCGCTTTCTACGCCCGACGTGACGGGTTGGGTGGCCCCGACAAATTCCGGGGTGGAGGAGCGGGTTTCGTCTGCCTCTTTCTTCGAGGTGGGGCCATTCGCGTTCTTGAGCGATTCGGCGTCCAGAACGGGAATCCCGGTGGGTAATTGGATCTGGGGCAGGCCGGGTTCTTCGCGCCCGGACAGGCAAACCGTGAAGGTGGGGAACAGGACCGGGTTTTCGACCTGGCCCAACCGGGCCGCCTGAAGGTACAACCCGCTGGGGACGGTGATGGCCCAGTCGTAGGGAACGGCGGTTGTTCCGTCGATCATTTTTGTCTGGCCCGCTCCCTTCTGGACCACGACCCTAATCCCTTTTTGCTTCACTTTGCTGAAACTGGAAAGCGCCGCGTTCATTTCGGGGATCGAGCCGCGGTAATAGAAGGTTTCGTTGCCATTGACCCAGACGCTATAGACCCGGTTTTCGTTGTCGAGGGTATCGCGCAGTCCGGGCGCCCAATCCTCCTGATTCGCCAGAGGTTGGGACGGTCGTCCGACAACCTCGTTTCCCAGGGCGTGAACGAACATGGGAATGAGTCCGCCCAGAGACAGGGTTAACATGAGAATACAAAAGGTTCTATGAACAGAATTGCCGGTCGGTCTCCGATTTTGCATGGCTCCACGCTCCTTTGGTTCCCCAGGTCCTGCGTTGGAGATTTGACACCTTACTGCCCTGAATTCAGGGGCATGCACAATCCGCGCCAACCGGGAACAAGCGGTCTCTTTTTTGACAAACCCGGTGTCGAAAAGTTCCCGAATTTCGGTGTTTCTCAGCCGTTCCCGATCGGGGACTTCCGTGTCTGCAGGGGCGGGTTTGAAACCCGCCCCACCGGATTCCCTCTTCGCTGGGAAGCCGGTGGATGGCTAAAAGGCTTCCCGAATTTCGGTGTCACGCATCCTGGGACAACCGCCGGGCCGCATCGCGCCAGTTACCCGCCCGCCAGGCTTCGTAGAGGAACGCGGCCGCCTCGAACCCTCCCTGGGCCAGTTCTTCCTGTGCGGCGGCCAGGGGTACGCTGGGCGCGGCCACCCGGACGTTGGGCAGCGCCGCCAGCGCTCGCGCGAGCCGGGCCACCCGGGCGCGAACCACCCCCGCCGGGGGGCATTCCCGGCGCGCCAGCGGAGTGTTGGGCTTGGGGACGTAGATGCCCAGGTTGACCGACAGCTGGCCCAGGCGCCCGCGTTCACGTCCGAAGGCGAGGAGGATCTGGCGCGCCTGGTCGGTGAACGCGACCATCCGGTCGGCCTGTTCTTCCGTTTCGCCGGGCAGGCCGGTCATGAAATAGAGTTTCAGGTCCTCGAGTCCGGCGCGTTGGGAGTTTTCGATGACGTGGAAGAATCCCGCGTCGTCGAGGCTTTTGCCGAGCGTTCGGCGCAGGGGGATGTCACCGGTTTCGGGCGCCAGGGTCAGCCCGCGCTGTCCGCTGCGCGCCAGCGCCTCGAACAGGGCGGGGGTGGTCTCCTCGGCGCGAAGCGAGGAAAAGGAGACCCGTTTTCCGCGCGCCAGAAGGGCTTCACACAGGGTCTCGATTTCGGGGTGCGCGCCCACCGCCGAGGCCACCAGCCCCACGTCCGGGCAATCCATCCGCTCACAGGCCGATTCGATCGTCTCGAGCAGGAGGGATGCCGGGTGGGGTTCGAAGGGGGGCGAATTGCGTCCCATCCAGCAGAACGTACAGTGGTTCGGGCATCCCCGCGCAATCTCGACCAGGACGCGGCGTCCCAGCTGGGCGTGCGGGGTGGCAATGTCGGAAACAGCGGGCGGGATGGCGGTTCCGTCCGGGAAGAAGGAACAGGCCGACCGGCTTGAGACGCTCCCCTGCTCGCGCAGAGGTTTTAGGAACGCCTCGGCCCACGTTTCGCGACCCGCCAGACAGCGGAGTGTCGCATCGCGCCCCTCCGGCAGGGCGCGATCCAGTTCGTCGAAAACCCTCTCGGTCTGGCTTTCCGATTCAAAATCAGGCGTTTTGAAGGCGCGCAGGGGCGAGAGTGAGGCGGCCCGCCAGGCGCCAGCGGTGACGTGGCAGAACGGGAGCGCCTGCAGGGCCTCGAGGAGGCGGGCGCGGCCCTGCGGATCGGCGGAATAACGTGGGGTGGACTCGAGGGTTTCGATCCAGGGGGCCGCCAGCCCCTCGGCCCGGCCCAGAAGAAATGCGTCCACAAAGGGGTAAAGGGGCGCAGGGTTGATGTGGCCGAGAATGCCTCCCACCGCCACCAGCGGCCAGCCAACGCCCCGTTGGGACGCCAGAAGGGGTAAGCCGGCCGCCGCCAGCGTCTGGAGGACGTGCAGGCTGTCCATCTCATAGGCGATCGAGAAGGCCAGCACGTCGAACCGGCCGAGGGGCCGATCCGTCTCGAGGGTCCGGATCGGCTGGTTGGGAAGAAGAGCGGTCCCGTCGGGGTTGAGCGCAAACGCTCGCTCGATACGGACATCGCCAGCGTCGCGGAACGCCCGCCGGGCGACCTGATAACCGAGGCTGGACATCCCGACGCCGTAGGCGTTTGGGAAAACGAAGGCGATACTGAGCGCGCCCTGTCCGGTGGCCCGGTCGCCGGTTTCCGCTTCCCGCAGCTGGCGTATATCCAGCGTCCCCCCCCGGGGCGAGCGGGGTCGGGAAGAGGGGCGGTGGGTTCGGGGCTGAGCCATACAGGATTTGCCAGAGGATCGGAATGGAATGGGAATGTCCCCTCCGAGCGTTTCAGGACGAGGAATCGGCGGCGGATTGGTCAGACTCGAGAGTCTGGAGATGGTCGAGTTCGAGCGTTGCCAGGCCCCGCAATTCCTGAGACCGGGCCGTAGTGGTCAGTTGTTTCAGGCTCTGAGCGGCCTCTTTCAGGCGCCCCATGTTCAGGAGTTCCCGGGCGGCGAGGAACCGCAACGCCTCGCGGGTGGAATCGAATTCGACCAGCGGTTCGAGGTTTGACAGGAGGTTCCATTGCTGCCAGTGGTTTTGCGTCAGGCGGAAGAGTCGGATTTTCTCGAACAGGAGAGCGGCCCGCAACAGGGTGGGCGGTTCGCACTTGAGCGCCTGGTCGAAGTAGTAAAACGCCGAATGGGGCAGATCCCCCCGGGCCAGACAGAAGCCGATATGGTAGAACAGGAAGGGGTCCAGAGGGGAGGGGTTTCCCTCGGTCTGCATCTGGATCAGTTTCTGTGCGCTGGCGCGTTGCTGTTCGATCTGCGCCGCGGGGGCAAGGAGGGGATCGCCCTGACTGCGTCGCAGGGTTTGCAGGTCTTCGAGGTTTTTGAGAGTCGCCGGGGCACTGGCGGCCAGAGTTTGCGCCAGTTCGGCCTCGGCCCGGGCGGCCAGTAACCCGCCCGCCAGATCGGAATCCTCCGGGCTGTACTCGGACGCCATCTGGAGGGCGGTCTTATAATACTGCGCGGCCGATTCCCAGCGTTTGTTCAGTTCCATGTACTTGCCGCAGAAGAGGTTGTACTGGCGCTGGTTTCGCGCCACATCGGCGTTGAAGCGTCCGGGCGGGAAGGTGCGGATCTGGTCGCTCAGGGTGGTGAGCAGGCGGCCCACCGGATTTTGCGCTTCTTCGAGCAGGAGTTTCTTGACCTGTGCCAGGTGGAGCAACAGCAGGACCTCGGGAGAATCGTCGAACATCTTGCGCAGCCGTTCGACCACCCGATCGTCCAGCAGCACCCGGCTCAGGTTCTTCTGAAACGGCTGGTCCATGTTGGGCACGTCGAGGTATTGCCCGAGGACATCCTCGAGGCCGATGGCTTGGGAGCCGTCCGCCTGGAGGACCCGCAGGGTGGTCTGAACGGCCTTGTCGTACTGGCGGATATCGAGCTGGATTTCGAGGATTTTCTGCCGGATCTGGCTGGCGATTTCGCGCTCGGCGCTGGAACGGTCCGCGGTTTTTTTGCGCCGGGTGGCGGCGCGGGGGCGGGAGGCGCGAGGTTGGGAGGCCGTGGTGGAGGCGGTTTCCTGCGCCAATGGCTTGTGGTCCCGCGCCTCGAGCGTCTCGAGGAGTTCGAGCGCCCGGGGGGCGTTCGGCCCGGTGGTCAGGGGGTTGGGCGTCACATCCACCGATTCGCCCTCGTAGGGGTCGCTGAGGAGGTCCAGAATGGCGTTTCGGACGGAGAGGTTGTCGGGGGCGCGCTGG
>DAOPYU010000420.1:0-4183 GCA_035353095.1 Candidatus Sumerlaeota bacterium
CCCGACGGAGCGCAACCGCACAATCAGACGACAGGGGCGAACCGGCGCGTCGCCCACCGCGAGAGGTCAGGTCCCCTGAAGTTACACAAAAAACCGAGAGAACAGGGGATGTAAAGAAGAATAATCGCGCAGAGACGCAGGGACGCGGAGACCGTTTGTTGTCGTTGTAAGCCCCATGAGGCACAAAATTCACAAAAACAGGACATTTCTGAGCCTTCTGTGCATTTTCGTGGCTGAAATCGTCGTGGTCTGCGCAAATTCCGCGAGATCGTCCTCCCAATCCCCAACATTCCCTCGCTCGAAAGCATCCTACCTCACTTTTTCCTCCCGGCACAAGTCCCTGAGACACCGGGCTCGGTCTGCCCCCCGCGAAACCGATGCAAAAGCAGGCGGGTCTTGACCTGCCGCGGGAAATCTGCTTTATTGACGTTTGTTGCGAGCCGGCTTCCAATCGAGAAACCGGACCGGCAGAGGAAAGATCGGGATCGGCGCCGGCACGAGCCGCGCAACAGTTCCCAGACGTTCAGTTCCCCCGGAACGCAACCTTAAGGAGATTCGGCAAAATGTCGAAGCACGTGGCAAAAGCAACGTCCTCCGCAGTATGGGGCCTGGCAATCGGTCTGGCCCTCAGTTTTACCTCCACACGGACCCTCGCTCAGGCGCCGACGGCGCCCGCGCAGACGCCCCCGGCCAAGGCCGCCGTGGAGAGCATCACCACCTTTTCGACCCCCACATTGAGCGCCGCAGCGGCCACCACCACGGAAGTGGTGCGCAAGCAGCCCACCCCTGAAATCCAGAGCATCCTGAAGGACCTGGAAACCAAACACGCCAACCTGAAAACTGTTCAGGCGGAATTCGGACAGGTGAAGGTCTGGCAGGAATTCAACGAAGTCAAATCCCAGGGAAAACTCTACATCGAACAGCCCAGTCGCGAACAGGCCGGGCGCCTGCGGTGCGACCTCGAGGCCGAAAAAGGCGAACAGGGCATCGAACCGTCCTCCACGCTCTTTGTCAACAACACATTGTTCGATTACACCCCGGCTCTGAAACAAGTGGACAAAATCACGTTCGACAGCGAAGATGAAGCGCGGGAACAATTGCGGATGCTCCTGCTGGGTTTCGGGGTTTCGAGCCAGGAAATCCTCTCGAGCTACAACGTCGAAAAAGCCGGGAACGTGCCTGAAACGGCCAAAACGGAAAAACCGCTGGTGGGCCTCTCCTTCATCCCCCTGAAAAAAGAGGTCCGCAATCAGATTGTCAGCGTCTCGGTCTGGCTCAACCGCGACACCCTGTTGCCGCACTGCATCCAGATCAAGGAAGTCTCGGAGAACGTGACCACCATCACCATCCGTTCGCTGAAACTCGACGAGCCGATCAAGGCGTCGCTCTTCGAACCGAAATGGCCCGCCAATGTCAAAGTGATTGAGTACGACAACAAAGGACAACAATAATCCCGCGGCCCGGCCTGCCGGACCCTGAGCGCTCCCGAGGAGGAAAGAAACGTGTACCCCATCCAGAACCTGTACTCTGAGAAAAAACCCGCCGGACGCGGTCTGCGGCATTCCATCCTCGTGCTGACCCTCCTGACGCTGACGCTGCCGCTTGCCGGGTGCAAAACCACGCCCTTCCAGCGCAGCCTGCCCCAATGGGTCAACCGGATCTATATCCCGATGGCCGAAAACCGCAGCTATGAACCGGGCCTCGAAGAAAAAATCACCAGCGCCTTCACCGAGGAAGTGCTTTCCAACGGCGAACTGGACGTGACCCAGAAAAACCACTGTGACGCCATCGTGAAGATCATCATCAAGGACTACAGGGAACGCTCCGAAGACTTCTCCTCCGACGACATCGAGTCGTACCGCGAAGTCGTCGCCACGCTGGCCGCCGAACTCTACGACCCCAGCGACGAGAAGACCCCCTTCGGAGTCGTCGAAGACTTTGAAGTGGACATGCGCTACCGCTCGGAGTTCCGCTCCACGCGCTCCACCACCACCAGCGACGCCCGCGACGAGTTTGCCGAACGCTGCGGCCTGCAACTGATGCGCGCCGTGCTGGGCCGCGTGCGCATCACGCGCGAATAGCCGCGCGCGGCTCCGGCCAGATGCCCGGTTTTCCGGCGATTGACGCCCCCGCACCGCAACGGCGTCCCCTGATTTTCTGTCTTCTGGAGAATTCCGAACCGTGGGTGGGCGTACCGAGCATCAAACCCCCGTCAAACTCTTTGTCGCTCTCATGGCGGGTTCCGAAGCGCTTCTGAAACAGGCCGAGGAACGACTCGAAGCCGAATTCGGCCCGATCGCCCTGCGCGACGAGACCTTCGCCTTCGACCCGCTGACCCCCTACTACGCCGCCGAGTTCGGCGAGGGCCTGCTCAAACGGATCGTCGCGTTCGAGTCGCTGGTCGAGCCTGAGCGGCTCGTGGACATCAAAATCCGCACCAACGAGATGGAACTGGAATTCTTCGCCGGCGACCCGGCGCCGGGTGGAACGCCCGGCCGCCGGGTCAACCTGGACCCGGGGTACCTGAACCAGGCCAAGGTCGTGCTGGCCACCACCAAGGACCGCAACCACCGGCTCTACGTCGCCCGGGGCATCTTCGAGGAAGTCACCCTCTGCTACCAGCGCGTCCCGGCCACCTACACGGTCAACCCCTGGACTTACCCCGACTACCGGATGCCGGAACGGCTCGCCTTCTTCAATCGCCTGCGCCAGCAGTACCGGGAGCAACTGCCCAGACCCTGAAAGCCGGAACAGAGAGACCGCCATGTCCCCGCAGGTTTACCACATCCACGGTTCCGACGCCAAATGGGTCACGCAGCAGCGCGAAGTCCTGCTCAAGCAACTCATCCCGGACGCGATGCGCGACGAAAACCTGCTCGAGCTTTTCAGCACCAGCAACCAACCGCTGAAACTGGGCGAAATCCTCCCCGAGGTCCTCTCGGAACTCTCGACCATCCCGTTCCTGCCCGACAGCCGCCGCGTCGTGGTGGTCCACAACCTGGCCGACTTTCTGGCCGGCAGCGCCTCGGGCGGGCGCAAGAAAAAAGCCGCCTCGGAGAAGAAAGCGGCCCGGCGCATGACCCCGGACGAGGAACTGGCCCACTTCATCGAACACGACCTGTCCGCCACCAGCAATATCCTCGTCTTCAGCACCCTGCTCGAGGTCGAGCGCGGCCAGCGCATGGACACCGACAGCGCCCTCTACAAAATCATCGCCCCCCCCGTCGGACAGGTCATCAAACCCGCCCACCGCGAGGACGACCCGATCTTTCTCATGAGCGACGCCCTGTGCCGCCGCAACGCCGTAGGTTGCCTCAAACAGTTCCGCCTCATCTACCGCGACGACTCGCGCGGGCGCATCTTCCACGAAATCCTGCGCAACGTCCGGTTCCTTCTCCAGGCCAAGATCCTCGAACGCGTCGAAGGCAAGGGGAGCGCCAAAGACGTCATCGAAATGAAGTACCTGCCCAACGACAAGCGCCTGAGCCTCTACCAGCAACACCCGTTCGTCCAGAAAAAAATCCGCGAGAACGCCTCGCGCTTCCAGCTGCGCGAACTGATGCAGGCCCTCGACCAGTTGCTCAAGATCAACACCGCCCTCGTTCCGTCGCAGAAAGACATCTACGTGCCCGACGTGCAACTGATGCTCGAAACCTTCATCGTCGGCTTCTGCGAAGGGTCCGGCCCCAGACGCTGAGCCCCGACCCGTTTCGTTCCGGCCCCACGTTATCCCATAAGGTCGTCAAACGCTACAAGTGGAACCGCGAAAGACACGAAACTCGCGAAATTTTCACTTTTTCGCGTCTTTCGCGATTTTCGCGGTTTCCCGCAGTTGCGGTTCCAGAGTAAAATAAGCCGCAGTAACAGACGACTAAAGTGTTTCTCAAAATAGATTACCGATTGGCCTGTCCCTGAAAATAACAGAGCGTTGATATTGGGGTAGGCTGTGGCAAGGGAGAATCGATACGTATTTTGAGAATCGCGATAAACCCGAAAACCGGGGTTGAGCGCCAACGGCGCGGATTTATACCAGCCTGGGGCAAGCGAAGCGTCGCCCCAGGAAAGGTGTCCCTTCGTTTTGAGGGCTGAAGGCCCGTACTATGAAAGGCCTCTTCGAAAGTATTTGTCGGCAAGCAGGGGAGTCGTTCTTTCTGTTCACTCTTTTGAATAGAGCCGCTTATGG
>DAOPYU010000421.1:0-4134 GCA_035353095.1 Candidatus Sumerlaeota bacterium
GGGGAGAGCCCGCCGCCCACCCCGCCTCCCCTCGCCCCAGCAGCCCGAACAGGGCCAGCAACAGCAGGAATCTGCCGACACAAGACTCGATACGAAGCCCTCCGGCGTGACAAACAGGGCCTTCTGTTTCCGGGAAAACCGGGCTCGAGTATTCTGGCGAAAGGGGAAAAGGCTTGACCATACTGACACAGAATCCTATAATGACGTTTGATCTCAAGGAGCGAAAACGCTCCGAATTTACCGCTCGCACACTTCGCTTTCCGCCCCGCATCCCGTTCCATCCGGTCTCGGAGATTCTGTCTGCAAAGAGACTTGCAGCCGTCTGAGTGGAGAATTCCGGCTGATGGCTTCCGCCACGATCCCGCCTCTCTCTCCCGACCCGGCGTCACTTGGCGCAGGGGATCTGCGTGAGTATTACCGCCTGCGCGTCGAGGCCGAAACCCGCCTGCGCCGCGAGCAGACGGTCATTGACGTGCAACCCATGCGGGTCAACCTCGAGACCCGGGGGCAGACGGCCGGGACCAACCGCACGTCCTCGGACGCCACCTCGGCCCAGACGCTCGCAGCCCGCCAGACCCGCACCCGCCAGACTCAGGCGCAGGGCACCCCCGCCCAACGCGCAAAGTCCGCCACTCAGGAGACCGTGTTACGGAATCCCACCCCGCGCACCGGGACCCCAGCCGAAAGTACCCTGCGGTACACTCCCGGAGGAAAAGGGCAGGGGATCTCGCTGGAAAACGCTCCCCAGACGCTCGGCATGATCATAGACCTGACCGTTTGACCTCCTGTACGCCCGATCCCGCGCGACTCCGCAGGGATCCCAGTGTCCCATTTCCCCCATTTCCTTGTCAATGCGAAAGGAATCTCCCAGGAAACGACCCGGCGAATCCCCCGAACTCCGTTTCTTGAAGCCCCATCAGGAAGGGAGGGGGAAGACAAGCCTGTTCCGCATCGGGTTCCCCGTAAAGGAGATCTCCCGGACGGGCGGTGGGCCGGTCCGGGAGAAAGAGAACTTCCTCCTGAATTTTCCGAGTTCTCCAATGAAACCCAGAGACAATCAGTTTTCGAAATCGAGCGAAATCGTCGGCGGGTTCCCGGTCGCGCAATACTCGAGTTCCAGATTCGCGCGCCCGCCATTTTTTCCGAATCCCAGCGCGGAGGGGGTGTGCCCCCCCTTGCCGTTGTGTCTGCCGTTCCCATGGGGCTGGCCATTTTTCGATTTGTGCGAGTCTTCTTCCAGCAGTCCGCGGGTCGCCTCCGCCATGTCGCGACCCAGTTTGGAAGTCACATCGAGCTGCTCGGCCGTGCGGTCGGACAGCGAAATGACCGACTGGAAAAAGTCCAGAAGCTGGTCGGCAAAGGGCGTAATCTTCTCGACCTCCCCGTGGGAATTGATGGCGAGTTTCTTGACCTCGTTGGCCACCACGGCAAACCCCCGTCCCAACTCGCCCGCCCGGGCCGCCTCGATCGAGGCGTTGAGCGCAAGCAGGTTGGTTTGCAGAGCAATACCCGTAATCGAGGAAACGATCGGTTTGAGGTCGCCGGCAATGGTTGACGCCTGTTCGACCTGTTCTTTCAACATCTGGAAGTCGCGCATCTGGGTGTCCGACATCCGGACCAGTTCCTGCAGGTTGTTCAAACTGGTCTCGGCCAGTTCCCGGTGGCGGGTGATATAGTCATGCAGCAACATAGACTGATAGTGGTGGCAATTTTCCGGACGGTTCAGGCCGTAGGTCAGCGCCCGGGCCATTTCCTCACACGATCCGTAGCCGCACGCACAGCAATTCAGCACATCGCGTTCGCTCCGCTTGCCCAGCCGGACGTAGGCCGCCTCGAGCTGCGTCTGGGAAATCGGATGGACCGGATTGTTGTCCGACAGGTTCCGGTAGGAACGACCATAGAGCCCCTCGCGCCAGTAACGCCGCAGAGTCCGTTCGATCACCTGCTTCGACCGTTTCTGACCCAGCGGACCGCTCCGGTGGTGACGGCGGAGCATCTCCTCCTTGCGCTGCTCGACAAGCGTCTCGATCTCGTCGAGGCTCTTGTGGATGTTCCGCGTCCCGGACCCCCCATTACACCCCGCTTCACAGTTCAGACAATCCACCACCAACGGGGCGTTTCCACGCTCTATCTGTTGCGGCAATCCCTTGAGGTACTCGTAAATGGTTCCGGGGCCCTCAATCTTCCGGGTCACACTGCGCACTTCGGGCGACCAGCGCTCGGCCGTGCGCAACAACCCTCCCGGCGTGGAAAACAGAACGGCGCGCTCCGCCGGCGGGTTGTCATAGTCCTCCGCCTCATACGCGGACAGGCTGATATGCCGACTCTCCAGATACTTCTGGAGGGAAGTGAAGGTCACGTTGTAATCCCCGATGCCGACCGCCACGAATTCGCGTTTTTTGGCGATGCAGGGCGAAAGCACCATGAAGCGATGGTTGCGGTACTGCGGATAGAAAGCCTGGACCATCTTCATGGCGTGGACCATGGGACTGTTCGCCGGCGCCAGATACCGCAACAGTTCAGGTTGATAAATCTCCATGTAACTGACGAGCGCCGGGCACGGCTGAGCGATCACACAGGCCGGCTTGGCCTTCTTCAGGTATTCGAGATACGTAATGACGGTGAGTTCGGCCCCGAAACTCACATCAAAGACAGCCGACACCCCCGCCTGCTTGAGAAAACTGTTGAGTTGCAGATACTGACCCGGAAAGGCCGCGGCCACGGCGGGAGCCGCAAAGGCCACGATCGGCGTTCCGCGTTCAAGATCCTTCAAGAACGCGTCCAGATCATCCACAATCTGGCGCGCCTCATGCCGACAGGCCCGGATACAGGCGCCACATCCAATGCACATATCATGATTGACGCTGACGTAATCGCCGCTGGCATCATTGCAATGCTTGACCGGACACTTGGCAATACAGGCGTGGCAGTTCACGCATTTTTGCGCATCCACGCTCACCACTTGAGGCAATCGGCACGACATGAGGAAGACTCCACTGGGACAGGAATGGACCATACACGAAGTGTATGAAATCGCACAGGAACGGGAAACAGGTCCTGCAGGACGCAGGCAACCCTTGCGGTGTGGATCGCTTCAAGCGACCCACACCGCTTACAAACAACTTCTCGGAGACAGCTCCGAGCCCCAAGAGAACATGTAGAGTGGACCAAGGTTTGAGACTTTTCGGTGCGACTCCCAGAATTCCCCACGGGACGTGGGAGGCACGCAAATCCGGGTTCTTTTTGCGACTGGAAACAATCATTGTCAAGTGAAAATCATTGTTCTTTGTAAAAAGAAGTTTCGAGCAAAATGGGTTTGGAATCCCGATGAACCTGAATATTTTGCAGAATGATTTCCGCCCGGCGATCGGCTGGAGTTCGTCAGCCCAGTTTCCTCTGCTTCGGAAAAATTTCCCCGGAAACAACCGCCAGAACACCCGTCCTTTCCGCTCGTCTTCAAGAAAGGGGAGCCCCGGACTGAATCGGGTCCGAAAAGGGAAGTGTCCTCCGCTTCCGCCTGTTCGCCGCGAAACCGTCATCGAACAAGAACCGCAAAGTCCCCCCTCCGGTAAAAATCGGGATGACCCGGAGGGCGTCCCGCCCGCGAAGGGCCGACGCTCTCGTCGGCAGGGCCGGGAAGTTCGAGGCTTTTGTTCCGGAACCTCTTCATGGGCGAGACGCCCATGCCACCTCAAAATCGTCCTTCACGCCGTGGAAAGGTCCGAAGATGGGGAGGGGAGCGTTCGTGAACCGAAAGATCATCCAGATAATGAGGAGTTCCTGCCCCGGCGTTTCAGGAACTCCTCATTGTCTAGCAGGGCATGAGGGGAAGTCTCGAAAGCAACGTAGATTCTGGGGGGAAACTCCAATCACGGCCCCGAAGGGGCCTCCCATGAATTGCTTCGCAGGCTTGTAAGCCAGCCGTGGGTGACCGAAGGGAACCCACGGAAAGGAATGCCCCTGATCGCACCCTGAAGGGGTG
The DNA here is from genome assembly GCA_035353095.1 of Candidatus Sumerlaeota bacterium. GTDB lineage: Bacteria > Sumerlaeota > Sumerlaeia > UBA8349 > UBA8349 > DAOPYU01. The sequence goes on from DAOPYU010000421.1 coordinate 3,983, forward strand.
CCCCAATCCTGGCGAATTCAATGATTGGGCAACCCCTATCGGGGTTGGATGGGTTGGGGGGACAGGTTCCGCAGGTTCCCTCCGGTCACCTGCGGCTGGCTTGTAGCCTGCGAAGCACCTCAAAGGCAACCCCTACCTTCTTGACATATGTC
>DAOPYU010000422.1:0-4128 GCA_035353095.1 Candidatus Sumerlaeota bacterium
CATTCGAAAGTGCTGACTCTCCTCATGAACTCCAACAAGGTGGTCACCGCCAATTTCGAGGTGGCCCGGTATGGTTTGAAGGTCGCGATCACGGGGGATGGTTCTGTGACAAAGAATCCGGATCTTGAAACCTACGCGTACGGTTCGACGGTGACGTTGACGGCTGCGCCCAACGGCGCGTTGTTCTTCAAGGGATGGTCAGGGGATGTGCCGGCGGGACAGGAAACGTCTCCCACTCTGGTGATTCTGATGGACACGACCAAGACCCTGTCGGCGACTTTTGGCGCCACCGGCAAGAATACTTTGACGGTCAACACGGTGGGCCTGGGGGCTGTGACGAAGAATCCCGACAAGACGGATTTCGATCCCATGGAACAGGTCACGCTCACGCCGGTTCCGGACTCGGGCTGGGTCTTCAAGAATTGGACGGGAGATGTTCCGGTCGGTCAGAAAACCGCGAATCCGTTGTCTCTTGCGGTGAGCCAGGACAAGATGGTGGTGGAAGCAGTCTTCGAGGAAATCAAGTACCCGTTGACGGTTCAGATGAGTGGAAACGGGCAGGGGGTGGTGATCAAGAATCCGGATCAGACCCTGTTCTCTGTCAACGCGAAGGTTCAGTTGCTCGCCCAGCCCCAGACGGGTTCTTTCTTCTCCGGCTGGTCGGGAGACGTTCCAACGGGACAGGAACTCTCCAATCCCCTGACGTTGACGATGGACACGACGAAGACGGTGACGGCCCTCTTCAGTCTGCGTCTGGTTGCTCCGAAGAATGTCACTGCGACGCTGAATAAGTCCACCTATCTGGTCACGGTGACCTGGGATACGGTGGATACGGCGACTCACTACCGCGTGATGCGGGCCGACTCCGGTTCGCCGGTTGGTGGACCGGTAACTTCCTGGATTCCCGATCGGGTTTACTATGACGACACGGTGGAACCCGGCCGCCTCTATACGTATTGGGTCGTGGCGGCCAAAGATGCTCAGGGTCGCGAAGAAGGACTCGAAAGCGATCGCGTTTCGGGTTCCGCGAGTCTGGTGGAACCCGTGGTTGCCACCTACAAGGTGACGGCGCTCAACTGTGCCTTCGGGGACAGCGCAACGACCGGTGGATTGAAATTCACGGGCGCCACGCTCAAGTCGTCCGTGAAGATTGATCTTTTCAAGAAGGCCGTCCCCGCGACGGTTCCGGCGAATGTGAAGTATCTGGTGAACCAGGGGACCCTGCCCATCGTCGAGGTGGAGGGGGATGTGAAACTGCTCCAGACGGCGGCTCCGGTCCAGAAGGTGAAGGTGTCTGGTTTTGCAAAGGCGGTCACGGCCAAGGCCGGCGTTCGGAAAATTGAGGTCGGCAAGGCGGGGACCCTTTCGATTACGGCCCTGAAGAATGCCACGAAGGCGACGCTTCCGGAATTCTGCCGGACCGACGTAGAGACTCAGACGACCGACACGCTGACCAGCCTGAGTATTCAGGCGTCGGGCGCTGTGATCGAAAACCTGAAGGCCCTTCAACCGGTCAAACTCCTGAAGGCCAGCACCAAGGCCTACAGTGATGTAAACAAGAGTAAGACGGTCAGTCTGGGCGGGATCGGATCGCTTCGTCTGCTCGAGTCGGACGTGATGGCGGGTAAGAATGCGGACCGGACCCTGTATAACCCGCATCTCCTCGTGGCGCCGTCTATCGCGACGCTTCAGACGGTGGGGTCTTCGATTCTGTCCGATGGCGTTCTGGCCAGGCTGACGAAGGTCTCCGCTTCGACGGGGATCTACACGATCGGGGCACTCAAGCAGACGTTCCAGGGGAATGTGCGTTCGACCCTGATCCTGAGTCCCTCGAATATGACCTCCCTGGCGGCGGTTTCCAAGAAGGTCGGGTTGGTCTATGTCGGCGGACAGATCGGTTATCCGGGATCGCCCGATCTGATGGATGTCTGGGCCAGGAGCAATATCGCAAAGATTGCGGGCGATACCGGTGTTTCTGGAAGATTCGTGGCGGGCTATACTTCGGGTACCACAGGCAATCTGGCGGATTACACGGGTGGCATCAAACTGATCCAGACCAAGGCGGGTTACAAGGTGGAAGGGGAGGCGGATATGTCGGCTGCCGCCGCGGCGTTGTTGAAGATCAAGCCCGTTGTGCCGCCGACCACTCAGTTTGCGGTCCACACGTCGGCGGATCAGGAGCCGAAGCGGTAGCGTTTGCTGGACAAAACCGATTTTCTGTGGTCAACTGCCGTATCCGGATGGTGAATTGTCGGATACGGCAGTTGCTCTATTGGAGTCGAGGTGGATACGAATATTCGAAATTTGAAGAAGGGATGGTTGCGGAGATGAAAAAACTCGGAAAATGGTTGGGGATCGCCGGTCTGCTCGGGACCCTGGTGGTGTCTTCCGCCGGCGCAGCGGAAAAAACACCCTCTGAGAATGCCCCCACGGGGCACGAATGGGAACAGGAACAGAATCTGTCCCTGAACAAGGAGAAGCCCCGCGCGACATTCGCTTCGTTCGGCGATGTCGAGTCGGCCCTGAAGATTCTGCCTGAAAACTCGAAATACTGGCGTTCGCTCGATGGCCCGTGGAAATTCAACTGGGTTAAGACGCCCGACGAGCGTCCCCGCGATTTCTATAAGCCCGAATATGATGTTTCGGGATGGAAGGAAATTCCGGTTCCGTCCAGCTGGCAATTGCAGGGGTACGATGTGCCGGTTTACTCCAACATCGGGTACTTGTTCAAACGCGACTGGCCGCGGGTGATGGGGGAACCGCCGAAAGATTTTACCGCTTTTGTGAATCGCAATCCGGTCGGTTCCTATCGGCGGGACTTCGAGGTGCCTGCCGACTGGAAGGACCGGCAGGTTTTCATCAATTTCGACGGCGTGGATTCCTTCTTCTATCTCTGGGTCAATGGCCATTATATCGGTTTCTCGAAAGATTCGCGTACTCCGGCGGCGTTCAATATCACAAAGTACCTGAAACCCGGCAAGAATCAGGTGGCGGTGGAAGTGTACCGTTTCTCGGACGGTTCCTATCTGGAATGCCAGGACATGTGGCGTCTTTCGGGTATTTTCCGCACGGTTTCGCTCTATTCGGTTCCGTCCGTCCATATTGCCGACTTTTTTACCCTCACCGATCCGGCTGAAGACGGGAAGTGGAAACTCTCGACGGAAGTCCAGATTCGCAATCTGGACTCCGGGGCGAAAGATCTGGCGCTCTCGCTGACGCTCCATGATGCCGCCACCGGCAAGGCGGTCGCTCTCGACAAGCCGGTTGACGCAGTTTTGCCGGCTCTGGAGAAAGGGGAGGGGAAGGTCCAACTCTCGACTACCGTGTCGAAACCGGCGCTCTGGTCCGCCGAGACGCCGAATCTTTACACGCTGGTTCTGGAACTCAAGGACAAGAAGGGCCGGTCCCTGGAGTTTGTGTCGGCTCAAGTCGGTTTCCGCAAGGTCGAGATTCGCGATGGCGTGTATCTGTTCAACGGACAACCGGTGAAATTCAAGGGCGCCAATCGGCATGAGAATTTCCCCGACGTGGGCCATGCGGTCACGCGTGAACAGATGGAACTCGACATCCTGCGTCTCAAACAGGCCAATGTCAACCACGTGCGGACCTCGCATTACCCGGACGCGCCCTACTGGTACTACCTGTGCAACAAGAACGGGATTTATATTCTGGATGAAGCGAACATCGAATCGCACGGTTACGGGTACGGGAAAGAGTCGGTTTCGCATCCCAAAGAATGGGAAGCGGCCCACGTGGTGCGTGTGATGGCGATGGTCGAGCGCGACAAAAACCATCCCTGCGTGGCGATCTGGTCGCTGGGCAACGAAGCCGGCCCGGGCAACAACTTCGCCGTGGCCGAAAAGGCGATCAAGGCGCGCGACACCTCGCGTCCGACGCATTACGAGCGCAATAACGACATCGTGGATCTGGGCAGCACCATGTACCCGGACGTGGCATGGGTACAGGGAGTGGCCAAGGGGGCGCCCGGGGTCAAGTATCCCTTCTACATCTGTGAATACGCGCATATCATGAACAACTCGCTGGGGTACCTGACCGACTATTGGGAAGCGATCGAGTCGTCGGACCGGATCATCGGCGCTTCGATCTGGGAGTGGTGCGACCAGGGTC
>DAOPYU010000423.1:0-4114 GCA_035353095.1 Candidatus Sumerlaeota bacterium
AAAGCCGTGGCTGGGATGTTCAACTGCGGTTTTCAGATAAAATTCGCACACAGAAAGTGCTTGATTCATTCTCCTGATTTGCGCACCTTGATGGGGTGCATCTGGTCAGGGAATCGGTCTGAATGGTTCGAAGGAGGGCGGAGGGGTGTTTCCGCCACAGGACTCGGTTGAAGACTTTCACGGGATAAACAGGAGGGAAGCGGTTATGTCAATTCGAGGGTGTTCCACCATTTCAACGCCGTTGCGGCGGAATTTTGTCTCGTGGATTGTCTTGTTGACCGGGTTTCTGTTTCAGGCCCTTCTGCTCTCCGGGCAGGCGGGAGACCCCGTGCCTCTCGATTTCTTCGTGGCGCCCGGCGGGAACGATTCCGCCGACGGGAGTGCCGAAAAGCCCTTTGCGACCCCGGTCCGGGCGCAGGAAGCGGTCCGTCAGGCGCTGGCGCAACCGGAAGCGCGGCCGGTTCGGGTGACTTTTCAGGACGGGCTCTATTCGCTGGCCGAGCCGTGGAAACTGGGACCGGCCGATTCGGGGCGTCCCGACCGACCGGTGACCTACCGGGCCGCCGAGGGGGCGAGGCCCGTCTTGAGTGGTGGGGTCCGGCTGACCGGGTGGAAGGTGAACGACAAGGGGCAGTGGGAACTGGAGATCCCGGCGGTCCGGGAGGACAAGTGGCGTTTCAGTCAACTGTTTGTCAACGGTCAGCGCCGGTTGCGTCCCCGCCTGCCGAAGGTGGGGGATTATTTTATCGCGAAGGACTCGGACCCGGCGCCGGGTGAGACGGAAAACAAACAGAACCGCCTGTTTTTCCGGGGCGAGGAGATCCGGCCCGACTGGCACAACCTCGAGGACGTGGAGGTGGTGGCGTTCCAGATCTGGACCGTGGCGATCCAGCGCATCCAGTCCGTGGACGCGCAACGGCGGGTGGCGACGTTGACCGGTTCGGCCGGGAACAACGAACCGTACTCCGGGCTGCGGGCCGACCGGCGTTTCTTTGTGGAAAATGTGCGCGAGGCGCTCGAAGAACCCGGCCAGTGGTATCTGGATACGAAGTCAGGCCTGTTGACTTATATCCCTTTCCCGGGTGAAGACCCGAATTCAACCGAGGTGATCGCCCCTCGTCTCGACCACCTGCTCCAGATCGAAGCGAATGTGGAGAAGGGGGAAATTGTTGAGCACGTCCGGTTCGAGGGCTTGACGTTTGCCCACAGCAATACCGTGATTCCCCCGCAGGGTTACAGCTGTGCCCAGGCGGAGGTGGCCCTCGACGGCGCCGTGCGGCTCGACGGCGCGCGCCAGTGTGTCTTTCGGGGGTGTACGTTCCGCAATCTCGGGACGTATGCCTTCCAACTCAACACGGGTTGTTCCTACAACCGCCTCGATGACTGCGACCTGTACGACCTGGGCGCGGGCGGGGTTCAGATCGGCGCGAAGGCGGGGGACAGCGCCTGGTTTGCCGACAAAATGCCCGATACTCCGGCGGTGAAGGGGGGGCACAACGAGGTGGTCAATTGTACGATCGCCCACGGGGGGCGGATTTATCCCGCCGCCGTGGGGGTCTGGATCGGCCAATCGCCGTATAACCATGTGGCGCAGAACGACATTTACGATTTCTTCTACTCGGGCATCTCGCCCGGCTGGGTCTGGGGGTACGCCGAGAGCGATGCGCACCATAACGTGATAGAATACAATCATATCTATAACCTGGGCCAGCGGGTGTTGAGCGATATGGGGGGGATCTACACGCTGGGACGCTCGCCGGGGACGGTGCTGCGGGGCAATCATATCCACGACGTCTTTTCGTACGATTACGGCGGGTGGGGGATCTATTTCGACGAGGGTTCGACGAACATTCTGGCGGAAAACAACCTGGTCTATCGGGTCACGGACGGGGGTCTTCACCAGCACTACGGGCGCGAGAACTGGGTCGTCAACAACATCTTCGCCTTTTCGGACGAGGCCCAGATCAAGCGCTCGCGCCAGGAGGAACACCTCTCGTTCCGGTTCATGCGCAACATCGTGTTGTGGGAAAACGCGCCCCTGATGGGCGGTTCGGTGCCCGGGAAGAATTACGAATTCGATTACAACCTCTACTGGCGGCGCGACGGCGGCGAGTTCCGTATCGGTGACCTGGACTTCCCCAAATGGCAGGAGACCGGCCAGGACCGGCACTCGCGGGTGGCCGACCCGAAGTTCAAGAACCCGGACCAGGGGGATTTCTCCCTCGCGTCCGACTCGCCCGCGTACCAGATCGGGTTTGTTCCCTTCGACGTTTCGCGGGCCGGGCGGCGGACTCCCTCTCGGATTCCGAAAGACCAGCCCCGGCCCGCTTCTCCGTTTCTCAAGCGGTTGCCCGGTCAGGTTCCCCCGCCGTCGGAAGTGAATCTGGACTTTGAGGCGGATTCGGTCGGGGGCGATCTCGAAGGTTTTACGGTCGCCGAGGAAAACGACCAGGCCAATGTCCGGGTGACGGACGAGCAGGCGCTTTCGGGAAAACACAGCCTCAAGGTGACGGATGCGCCCGGTCAGAAAAACGGTTTCGATCCCCACTTCTACCTCGATCCCCGGATGACGGGGACAGTCACCGGGCGCTTCTCGGTGTGCCTGGGGCGGGGGGCGGTTCTGACCCACGAGTGGCGGACGGCGGGACACCCGTATAAGACCGGCCCGTCGCTTCACCTGGCGGTGGAGGGGAAACTGGTGACCAACGGCGTGACTCAGGAGGAAACGATTCCCGAGGGCCAATGGGTGACGTTCGAGATCGTGTGTCCGGTCGGCTCGGGGCGTTACGACCTGACGGTCACGTGGGAAGGGCCGGAGAAGAAACAGAAGAAGTACACCGGCCTGGCCTGTGACCCGGAATTCAAGGAATTGCGCTGGTTCGGGTTTTCCTCGGAGGCGACCGACAAGGCGGTGTTCTATCTGGACGATCTGCGCCTCGAACAGGGGGCTATTCTCTGTGTGGGGGACTATCAGACGCCCGAGAAGGGCCGGGAGCAGCTCGATAAGTTCGCGCGCGGGGTCAAGAGCCGCGAGGACTGGCAGGCGCGCGCGGCCAACACCCGCGAGGGGATTCTGCGCGGGGCGCAGCTCTGGCCCCTGCCCGAGCGCACGCCCCTGAACCCCGTCTTCCGGAAAAAACGCGCGTTCGACGGCTACACGGTGGAAAATGTGGCTTTCGAGAGTCGGCCCGGTCTGTTCGTGACCGGCAGCCTCTACCGCCCCGCCACGGGTCCGGGGCCGTTCCCGGCCATCCTGTGTCCCCACGGCCACTGGAGCGATCCGGCGGACTACGGGCGGTTCCGCCCGGACATGCAGAAACGCTGCGCCACCCTGGCGCGAATGGGCGCCGTGGTCTTTTCGATCGACATGGTCGGGTACGGGGAATTGCGGAAACTGGGGTGGGAGCATAAACGGCCCGACGCGTTGAAGATCCAGTTGTGGAACAGCATTCGGGCGCTGGATTTCCTGCAATCGTTACCCGAGGTGGACGGCAAGCGGCTGGCGGCCACCGGCGCTTCGGGCGGGGGGACGCAGACGTTCCTGCTGGCGGCGGTGGACGACCGGCTGACCGTCTCGGCCCCGGCGGTTCAGGTCTCGTCGCATTTCTTCGGCGGGTGCGTGTGCGAAAGCGGCCTGCCGATCCACAAGAGCCGGACGCATGAGACCAACAACGCCGACATCGCGGCGATGGCCGCGCCCCGGCCTCAGTTGATCCTGACCGACGGACAGGACTGGACGAAGAATGTCCCCAAAATCGAGTTTCCCTACATCCAGCGGGTGTACAACCTGTTCGGAGCCGGGGATCGGGTCGAAAACGCCCACTTCCCCGACGAGGGGCACGACTACGGGTACACGAAGCGGTCGGCGCTTTATCCTTTCCTGGCCAAACACCTGGGGTTGAACCTGGCGGCGGTGCAGAAACCGGACCAATCCGTGGACGAAAGCCCGGTCACGATCGAACCGGAAAAGGACCTCTGGGTGTTCGACGACCAAACCCCGTTCCCCGCGCACGCCCAGCGGGGCGACCAGCCGCTGAAGTGGTGAGACCGGGTTGTGAATCAGGAACTCCTCATTGTCTAGCAGGGCATGAGGGGAAGTCTCGAAAGCAACGTA
>DAOPYU010000424.1:0-4110 GCA_035353095.1 Candidatus Sumerlaeota bacterium
GAAGTGTCTTCCCAATTCTGTAATGCGCCAGGTTTTCATCTCTCCTCTTCCCATCCGTGAGACACCGTCGGGCCCAGTCCATGGAGAGACTCAGACCTTCTGCCCCCTACTCTAAACTGTGAAGATGTAGTCGGGTCAAGCGTATTCTTTAGAAGATTTCGGCTGGATTTCTGCTTGACGCCCCGTTCGGTTGAAGGCAGAATTCCTGTGCAAGAGGTCATGAGTTCTCGGAAGAGTTTTCTGAAGACGGGAAAACGCGTTTGTTGCCATCGGGCGCGTGGAGTGAGGGATACCCACTCGGGTTCCGGGTCAATCTTTGGAGAAGGAAGGGTGGGACGCACAGATGCGGAAACTGTCGAGACGTGAATTGCTTTATCGGTCGCTGGCGGGCGTGGGCGCTCTGGCGGTGGCGCCGATGGTGTTGGCGGGCGCGGAAGTTACGGGCGAGGCGGTCAAGCCGCAGACCGCGACCTCCTGGGTGCCGCTGGGCCAGACGGGCATCCGGTGTTCTTTCCTGGCGATGGGAACCGGGATGCGGGGTTTTCAACGCTCTTCCGAACACACCCGCATGGGGGAGGAGAAGTGCTGCGAACTGATCCGCTACGGGGTGGAAAAGGGGATCAACTTCCTCGACATGGCCGACCTCTACGGCACGCACCCCTTTGTCCGCAAGGCCATCGCCGACATGCCGCGCGAGAAGTTCGTGATGCTGACCAAAATCTGGACCTACCCCGACCAGGTGATCAAGCCGTCGGGGGGCGCCCTGCAGGAGGTGGACCAGTACCGCAAGGAACTCAACACCGACATGCTCGACATTGTGCTGATCCACTGCATGCAGGAGAAGAACTGGCCCGAGAAGCAGAAACGGGTACGCGACGAACTCCTGGAATTGAAGACGAAAAAGGTGGTCCGGGCCGTTGGGGTGTCGTGCCACAACTTCGACGCGATGAAGACGGCGGTCGAGGACCCGTGGGTGGACGTGCTGCTGGCGCGCATCAACAACAAGGGGGAGAGAATGGACGCCAGTCCCGAGGAGGTTTCCGAACTGCTGCTCAAGGCGCGCGCCAGGGGCAAGGTGGTCCTCGGCATGAAGATCTTCGGCGAGGGGACGCTCGTCCAGCCCGAACAGAAGGATGCGTCCCTGAAATACGTTCTGGGCAAAGGGCTGGTGAACGCCATGACCATCGGGATGCTGAAGAAGGAAGAAATGGACGACAGCATCGCCCGCATCAACGCCACGCTCAAGGCGCTGGGGTGAGTGGCCATTTTTATGGATAATTCAGATCCCAGATCTTCCCCGCGAAAGAGCGGATTGGTTCTTCTCCTGCTCGGGGCGTCCGTTCTGGCGGCGGGGGTGCTTGCCGGGGTGGGGGCTTTCACGTTTGGGTATGCCAACGGGTTGAGTTATCTGCGGCGTGACCCCGAGGGGTGCGCGAATTGCCATGTCATGCAGGATTACTACGACACGTGGTTGAAATCGAGTCACCATGCCGTGGCGGTTTGTGTGGACTGTCACCTGCCGCACGACCTTGCGGGCAAGTATGTCGTCAAGGCCGACAACGGTTTTTTCCATTCGAAGGCTTTCACGCTCAATAATTTCCATGAACCGATCCAGATCAAGCCGCGCAATCGGCGCATTGCGCAGAAGAATTGCCTGGTCTGCCACAAAGACATTGTTCAGGAAATGCTTCCGGAGTCCCCGCAGGGGGAGGCGCCGACCTGTGTGCATTGCCATACGGATGTGGGGCACCGGTTGCGATGAGGTCGCGCCCCACACGGGGGGTATTTTTCAGAGGAAAGGACCCTGGATATGGATGAGGGGAAGCACGAAGACAGCGGAGTTTCCAAGGGGGGATGGACAAGTCTTTGGGCGCAGATTCCGGTGACCCGCCTGGTGTTCTTCCTGACCGGTCTGTTTGGTGTGACGGTTCTGGCCACCGTTGCCGTCACGGCCCTTCTGATCAATATCTACGGGCGTAAGCAGGAGGCGCGTGTTCCGTTCGTGCGTGTTGTGGAGGTGAATGAAGCGACCACCGCTCCGGAACCGTGGGGGATGAACTGGCCGCGTCAGTTCGACAGTTACCAGCGCACGGCCGATACGGCGCGCATTTACGGCGGGTCGAACTCTCTGCCGATCCAGAAACTCGAAGCGAGTCCCTGGCTCGTTCGCATGTATGCGGGGTACGCCTTTGCGCTGGACTACCGCCAGGCGCGCGGTCACGCCTATATGCTTTCGGACCAGTTGGCCACGCGCCGCGTCACCGAGCGCCCCCAACCGGGTTCCTGTCTGCATTGTCACGGCAGTATCATTCCGACGTACCGGCGGTTGGGTCTTGAAGCGTTGGGGCAGCCTGCCGATGCCCCGGCGCTGGCGAAGGAATTCAACTGGCCCGCTGTCCAGAAGGGGTTTGAACTGACCTGCGCCATGTCGTACCCGGATGCGCATGCCGAACTGCTCAAAACCCCCGATGGTACGGACAAACCCTCCGCGCATCCGGTGAGTTGCATTGATTGTCACGATCCCGAGACGATGAAGTCTCGTGTGACCCGTCCCGGATTTATCCGGGGGATTGCGGCTCTGGCGGCGGGGGAGGGCGAGGCGCCGCACCTGCCCAGTATCGAGCGGTGGCGGAAGGGGGACAGGAGCCGTCCCTATGATCCGAACCTTGATGCCTCGCGTCAGGAAATGCGCAGTTTCGTCTGCGCCCAGTGCCATGTCGAATACTATTGCGGACCGAAGGAAACGCTCTTTTTCCCCTGGGATAAGGGCTTGAAGGTCGAGCAAATTGAATCGCTCTATGAGGGACATCAGTTTCCGAACGGCGAGGCTTTTTACGACTGGAAACACGGGGAGACCGGTGCGCATGTCTATAAAGCGCAACACCCGGAATTCGAAATGTGGAGCCAGGGCGTCCATGCGCGCAGTGGGGTGGGTTGCGCGGATTGTCACATGCCCTACCAGCGCGAAGGCGCCATGAAGGTCAGCAGCCACTGGGTCCAGAGTCCCCTGCACACGATCAACAACTCCTGCCAGACCTGCCACAAGGTCCCGGAAGCGGAATTGCAGGATCGGATCACCACGATCCAGAACCGGCACAAGGCGCTGGTCGCCAAGGCCGCCGCGGCGATGACCGAAATGCTCGATGCAATCCGTGCCGCTCAGGCGGCCAATCTCCCCGCCGAAAAACTGGAACCAATCCTCCTGTTGCAACGCAAGGCGCAGTGGCGGCTGGACTTTGTCAGCAGTGAGAACTCGCTCGGGTTCCACGCCCCCCAGGAAACGGCGCGGATTCTGGCCGAGTCCATTGACTACTCGCGTCAGGCGGCCCTGCAGGCGCTCGCCCTGCGCCTCCCCGCCGCTTCCGAACCGCAGACCCCGCCCCCGCCGCCCGCTCCCGTCCAGGGAGTCACCCCCCAGGGCGCCGCGCCGGTCGCGCCGTGAGCGAGGTTGAATGGGGGTAGTTTTTGCTTGGGTGCGTTAAGAAAATCCTCGTTTCATCAAGGGAAAAAGGGACAGAGTGTCTCTCGATACCGGTTCGAGAGGCGCTCTGTCGTTTTTTTCACTTTTTCTCCCAACTTTTTGGCCGTTACGACACTATAGTGATAGGTCCATGTTGCGTGGAAGGAAAACGGACCCTTTGCTGAAGACGAAAGTGAGCTGAATCGAATGGCCGAAGCCCCCACCCCCCCTCAGAAAAAGCACCGTTTCCTGCGATTTCTGAGAACCCCGTTGCTTTTCCTGGGAGCCTTCTTTCTCGGGGGAGTGTTGCTCTATCTCTGGCTGACCCAGAGACCGACGGGGATCGAGAAAATCCGCGAGCATCGGACCGAAATTCTGGCGGGGGCCGACCGTCTGATTCAGGAGTCCCTCACGACAAGAACATTACCGGTTCTGAGCGGTTCTACCTCGTCCCAGGACTCCTCGACAACCGAGCCGATGTATCTCGACAAAGAAATGCAGCCGTTGGACGAGTTTTTTGAAGAAAACCACATCAATTTCCTTATCTCTGACTTCTCCTCCGTGTTTTCACAGTCGTTTATCTGGACCCTCCCTCGAGGCGAGGCGGTTCAGGCCCGATTGCAATCCGAAGAGTCCCGTTTGCAATCGGA
>DAOPYU010000425.1:0-4085 GCA_035353095.1 Candidatus Sumerlaeota bacterium
CTTTTCCTGTTAGACGCCTGTTTAGATAAATCCTTTGTCGGAAAAAAAGAAAAATGAAGAAGGGGGGGCCGCGCGGGGTGCCTCTTGAAGGCACGACCATTCACGAGGTATCGCGACGCATAAACGTTTGTGCGGGAAAAGCCCGAAGGGCTTGCACATACGATAGCCCTGGGCTACCGTATCTTCATCCCTTTCAGGGATGCCTGTTGAATGAAGAAGGGCTCGGGGTGTCGTGTAATATTTTCGAGATGTATCCTTCAGAGCGAACGCCCGCCCGGTGAAGCGGAACCGTCAACGGGACGGTTTGGGTGAGGTCAGTGTCCGTTTCGGGTCTGGAGATCCGCCGGGTCGGGTTTAAAACCCGACCCGGCAGGAAATTTTGAAAGGCCTTCAGACGGGCATCCCCGTTCTCAAGGTGGTTGATTACGCGCTCAACAGGAATTGAAAAGCCAGAAACAGGGCCATGGACGCGCCCGCCACCAGCAGCGAGTTGCGCGAGGCGCGCGCGCTTTCCAGCGCGTCCTGATGGTCGCAGACCCCGTACATCTGCCACACCCGGTCGGTCTCGATCTCGTCGAGCATGCGGGTCAGCGTCTCACTCTGCTGAGCGGCGCAGCCCGCCTGGGTGTAATCGGCCTGAGTCGCCGACAGGTACTCCTCGAAGAGTTCCGTTTGACACACATAGACCCAGCCGGGCATTTCGATTTCCTTGACCAGGGTCATCGAGTCAATCGTTCCGTTCAGCAAGAGGCCGATGAGGGTGTAACTGTCCACGGGCCCGATTGTCGCCTTGTTCAGTTGGTAGTACCACATGGTGTTTCTCCTTTTCCCGGGGAGCCTTCTCCCCTGCTCGTTTTCTTTCACTCTCCGGGAACAAGTCTAAAAAACGGCTGTTAGGCTTTGATGAGGGGCAAGTGAGCATGCAATCAGAAAAACGTGGGAAGGGGATGAGTCCACAAAATAGCCGGTCCCGGAAGGAAAACAGGAACTCCTCATTGTCTAGAGGATCTTTCGGTTTACAACAACCCCCATTCCCCTCTTGGGGTTTTCACCCAGAGAGGAAGGCGGTTCTGAGGTGGCATGGGCGTCTCGCCCATGAAGGGGCTCCGGAACATGTTCCGCGAGTTTTCAGAACCGCGCCGGCGGGGACGCCGGCGGTACGAACCGCCTCACGGGCGGGACGCCCGTGCCACCTCCGGGCCCTCCCCTTTTTTACTGGACGGGGCTCTTCTCTGCATCTCCCCCTCGAACGACAACTTCACAATTCACCGGACAATGAGGAATTCCTGGGGAGGAAACGGGACACTGGATTTTTTCGTCCGGGCGCGTATGGTGGAGGACGACCCGGACGAAACGTGTGTCCGTTAACCGGGTTTGCGCCATAGAAATGGTTTCCCGATGCGAAAACTTGCCGAAACCCTCCACACCCTCCTGTTTGATGCCATTCGGATCAGTGGGGTGCTGTTCCGCCTCATGATTCCGGTCATCGTGATCGTCAAAATCCTCAAGGAGCTCGGTGCGATTGAGCCACTGGGGCGTCTGCTCGGGCCGGTGATGGAGGGGGTAGGCCTGCCCGGCGCGCTGGGGATCGTCTGGGCCTCGGCGCTGGTCACCAACCTGTACGGCGGCATCCTGGCCTACATGACCGTGGCTCCCCACATACCGGTTCCCACCGTGGCCCAGATGACGGTGCTGGGGGCCATGGCCCTGATTGCCCACACCTTTCCGGTCGAATTGCGGGTGGCCCAGCGGTCTGGCGTTCGGATTCTGACCATGTTCGCCATCCGGTTTGGCGGGGCGTTCCTCTATGGCTGGATTCTGAACACGGTCTGCCGGATGGGCGGGTGGCTCCAGACGCCGGCCCATGTTATTTGGAGCGCCGCGCCTGTCGAGCAGACCCTGCTCGAGTGGGCCGGACGCGAGGTGGCCAATCTGGCCTTCATCTTCGGGGCGATCTTCTCGCTGCTCAGTCTGTTGCGGCTTTTGCGGTTCCTGCGGGTGACGAATCTGGTCGAACGCCTCCTGTACCCCCTCCTGCGCCCCCTGGGCATTGGACGGGCCGCGACGGATCTGACGGTGATCGGCATGACGCTGGGGATCGGGTATGGCGGGGGACTGATTATCCACGAGGCCGAGTCGGGCCGCCTGACCCCGCGCGACATTTTCTGCGCGCTGGCGCTCATGGGCCTGACACACAGTCTAATCGAGGATTCGCTTCTGATGCTGTCGCTCGGCGGGCATCTGGCCGGGCTCCTGCTCGGGCGTTTCGCGTTCACGCTTCTGTTCTGTTTCGGTCTGGCGAAACTCGTGGCCCGGCTGTCCGACACCACTTTTGAGCGGTATTGCTGTCGAAGAATGGACAATGAAAATGGATAATGGATAATTGACAATGGACAATTGGAACCGCAATTGGAAGTCGGAGCTGCTTCGAAAAAAGGACAAGTTGGAGAATTGAAAACGGGACCGCGCGGAAAATTGTACTCCAAGCGGTTCATTCTCAATTCTCAATTGTCCATTATCCATTGACCACATTCCATTTGAAGGTTTTGCTCCGGTCGGTTATGGTTGTTCTCCCTCCCTTTCTGGTGGAAAAGTTGCGGGACACGGGTACAGGGAGGGAAAACCACCGGGATACGCGTCGGGTTCCGGAGAGGGATCGCGCGTTTTTCCTGAAATTTTCGACGAAATGTAAAAGAGGCCGCCGGTTTGCCGGTCTTGCGGGCCTATCCCATCTCTCAGACACGAGGAGCGTAACCATGCCTGAATTCAAACACATCACCGTCCCCGCCGGGGACCGGATCACCTTCTGCGCCGGGCGGCCGGTGGTGGGCGACCATCCGATCGTTGGCCGGATCACCGGCGACGGCATTGGCCCGGACATCATGCGCGCCTCGGTACGCGTGTGGGACGCGGCGGTCGAGAAAGCTTACGGCGGGAAGAAAAAAATCGCCTGGTGCGAAATCCCGGTCGGGGAAATCGCCCAGGAAAAATGCGGCACCTACATGCCCGACGAGGCGTTCGACGCCATCCGGTACTTGGGCATCGCCATCAAGGGGCCGTTGACCACGCCGGTGGGTGGCGGGTTCCGCAGTCTCAACGTCACCCTGCGCCAGGTGCTGGACCTTTATGCCTGTGTGCGGCCGGTTCGCTGGTTCAAAGGGGTTCCGAGCCCGGTCAAGGCGCCCGAGAAACTCAACGTGATCATCTTCCGTGAGAACACCGAGGATGTTTATAGCGGCATCGAGTACCGTTCGGGCACGCCCGACGCGCAGAAGGTCATCGAATTTCTGACGGGCAGGGAGCTGGGCGCCAAAATTCGTCCCGACTCGGGCGTCGGCATCAAGCCCATGTCGCCCTACTGTTCGAAACGCATCGTGCGCATGGCCCTGCGCCACGCGCTCGAACACGGCCTGCCCACGGTGACGATGATGCACAAGGGCAACATCATGAAGTTCACCGAAGGCGCCTTCCGCGACTGGGGTTACGAGGTGGCCCGCGAGGAATTTCCCGACACGGTCGTCACCGAGAACGATCTCTATGAGAAATACAATGGCCAGTGCCCGGCGGGGAAGGTGGTCCTCAAGGACCGTATCGCCGACAGCATTTTTCAGCAGCTTCTGTTGCGGCCCGACGAATACTCGGTTCTTGTGACGCCGAACCTGAACGGCGACTACGTGTCGGACGCCTGCGCGGCGCAGGTGGGTGGTCTGGGCATCGCGCCGGGCGCGAACCTGAGCGACGATGTCGCGCTTTTCGAAGCCACCCACGGTACGGCGCCCAAGTACGCCGGGCTGGACGTGGTCAACCCCGGTTCGCTGATCCTGTCGGGCGTGATGATGCTCGAGCACATGGGGTGGAAAGAGGCGGCGGATTCGATCACGCGGGCCATCGAGGCGACGATTCAGCAGAAGACAGTGACCTACGACCTCGAACGCCTGATGGAAGGCGCCACGAAGGTCAAGACCTCCGAATTCGCCGAGTGCATCGTGAAGAATCTCTGACCGGGAGCCGAAAGAGAAACCACGAAAGGCACGAAGGACCTGGCGCAGCGAAGCCGCAACCCATCCGTGGGGGCGGACCTGTTT
>DAOPYU010000426.1:0-4081 GCA_035353095.1 Candidatus Sumerlaeota bacterium
GATGAAAACGCCAACGAGTCAATCCGGATGAACAATTTTCCTGAGCATGTCTAGACAATTGAGGAGTTCCTGGGATCGGGAGGGCGATTTCGCTCAAGATTTGGTCGGAATTGCCGATAAGAGAAAAAAGTGGGGGCCCCGTGGGTCTGAAGAGTGAACTGTGGGGGCCGCTGGAAGAAAAACGGAACGACGGGACGAGGGTGTGTCCCGTGGGGGAGGAAGGCGCAATGGCTTTGTCTGGCATACAACCGCAGGGAGTGCGGGCGCTGGAATCGAAAAAGCTCGTGACCGAGATGTTGCGCGACGGGGTGCGGAAGTCCCAGGAGGCGGGTTCGGGAACCGGAACGGATTCTGTGACGTTTCAGGGACGAATCGAGAGTCTTGAGACGCAACGGCTGGTCACCGAGCGGGTGTTGTCCCGGGTCGAGTCCGAGAGTGTGAGCGGCTTGTCGCCCGTCCAGGCGCAGCAATTGTTCCAGACGAGCGGTCAGGCGCAATTTCAGTCCGATCTGGCGTCGCAACAGGGAGAGGCGGCCACGCCTGAGGCGATGGCGGGGCAGATTGTGCAGGGCATTACCGGTTACATTTTCAAGGCGTTCCAGGCGAACAATCCGGATCTGGATAGGACGAAACTGGAAGGATTTCAGCAGCAGGCGCTGAAAGGCGTGGATCAGGGATTGGGAGACGCCCGGGACATTCTGACGGGATTGCAGGTGCTGAATTCCGATCTGGCCGATTCGCTCGACAAGACGGGTCAGCTGGCGCGCCAGCAGTTGGCGTCTTTTTTCTCGAAGACGGCGGAAACGCTCCAGGACCAGACTTCTGGAGTCGTTGCGGCTGTTTGATTGCGATTCGGCGGAATTCCTCGGGATTTCCGGGAAAATGGGAATCGGATCGCTCGGGAACAGGAAAAGTTGACGGAAGGGGCTCGCGTGTGGGAACGCGGGCTTTTTTTCTTTTCAGAATATTGATCTTGAAATAGATTGAATTCCATGTCCGATTAACTCTATTGCGGTGTAATGTGGCGGTGGGAAACGTGTGCCTTGTGGGGAGGTCTGTGCGCAGGAACAGGAGGGGGAAACTGGAAAACGGGGGCGGAGACACGGCGCTTTCTGGACCCTCGAGGATCGGAGGAAATTTGTAAGGAAACCGGATATTACTCAAATACTCCTTGCGAATAGTCGTCAATTCCCTTACGGTGTACTTTTCCCCCCTTGGATTGGGGTGAGAATCGCCGGTGGGAGACTCTCCACAAGATGGAAAAAAAGACCTCGAAGAAGCAGGGTTGGTTGAGCCGACTTTTTGGCAAGTCGGAGGATGTGGCTTCTACCGAAGAGGTTGAAGTTCAGGTTGAAGAACAACCTGTGGAGGCCGCGCCGGAAGAACCCGCAGGCGAAGTTGCGCCGGAGTCGGTTTCCGATTCCGTTGTGGCTGCCGTCGAGTCCCTTGTTGAGCCTGTTTCCGAACCCCCTGCAGAATTCTCTCTTCCCGAGATAGAAACGTCCGTTCCGGTGGAACCGGAGCCGGAGAGTGTTGTGGCCGAACCCGAGACGCCTGTTGTTGCGGCGCCCGAGGGGGAGCCGGAGCCACAGCCGGTCGAAGCGCAGTCGCAAGTTGTCGAACCGGAGGCGGTACCGGTCGCGTCTGCAGAAGAACCGGCGGGGGAGAAATTGGGTTTTTTCGCCCGGCTCAAGCGGCAGCTGAGCCGGACCAAGGACACGCTGGTCAGCCGCGTGCGCGAAGCCGTTACGCTGCACGGCAAGGCGGATGAGGAACTCCTCGAGGAGATCGAGACGATCCTCATTCAGGCGGACGTGGGGATCGAGACCACGACGAAGATTGTCGAGCGGATGCGCAAGGACCGCGAGGCGCGCAAGGCCGGGTCCCCCGAGGCGTTGATCGCCTGCTTCAAGCAGGCGCTGGCCGAAATCGTCAGCCACGACGCGCGGGCGTTGCGGTTGCGCTCGGGCGAGCCGACGATCATGCTGGTGATCGGCGTGAATGGCGTGGGCAAGACGACGACGATCGGCAAGATCGCCAAGCAGTACCGCGAGCAGGGCAAGCGGGTGATGCTGGTGGCGGGCGACACGTTCCGCGCGGCGGCGGTCGAGCAGCTCACGATCTGGGCCGAGCGGACGGAGTCGCTGTTGGTCAAGCGCGAAATGGGCGCGGATTCGGCGGCGGTGTGTTACGAGGCGCTCGCTTCCCCCGAGGCGCGCACGTGCGATGTGATTCTGATTGATACGGCCGGGCGGCTCCACACGAAAAGCAACCTGATGGAAGAGTTGAAGAAGATCTATCGGGTGATCAAGAAAGTCAATCCCGAGGCTCCTCACGAAACGTTGTTGATTCTGGACGCCACAACGGGGCAGAATGCCCTGAATCAGGCGCGCATTTTCAGTGAAGTGGCGCCGTTGACCGGGTTCATCATGACGAAACTCGACGGGACGGCCAAGGGGGGCATCCTGGTTGCCCTGCGCGATCTGTTTGACATTCCGGTCCTGAAAATCGGGATCGGCGAGGGGGAGGACGATTTGCGCGATTTCGATCCCCAGGCTTACATCAACGCGCTTTTCGAGGAGTAGAATGCAGAGCGCCCGGCAGGAACGGCGGGCGCAGGATTCGGTGACAGGCTGTGATTGGACATTCTTCAAATACCCCGATTGAATTCGAGTGTGAACATCTGGTTGAGTTTCACCGTATAAGGTGCCGATAGGCCGCAGGTTTCCGGAACCGTCGGCGCGAGGTCTTATTTCTTCAGGGACGTGAGGATCATGACGCAGAAAACGATTTTGCATGACAGACACGAACAGTTGGGCGCGCGGATTGTGGACTTTCACGGGTGGATGTTGCCCGTCCAGTACGAGGGCGTTCTGGCCGAGCACAAGCATTGCCGCACCGGGGTCGTGGTGTTCGACACGGGTCACATGGGGCAGTTTCTGATTTGTGGCCGCGGCGTGGCGGCGGAACTGGGCAGTGTCTGTACGCAGAATGCGCAGGCGCTGAAGGTCGGGCGCAGCCGTTACGGCTTTTTGCTCAACGAGCAGGGAGGCGTGCTCGACGACACGATTCTGATGCGCCTGGGCGAAGAAGAGTTTCTGCTGGTGGTAAACGCCGGGACCCTCGAGAGCGACCTGAAGTGGCTCATGTCGCACCTGACGAGCGCGGTGGCGTTGCGCGATCTGACCGCATCGGGATGGGCCAAGATTGACCTTCAGGGGCCGCGGGCGTACGAAACGCTGGCGCCGCTGGTGACGGCGGGTGACCCGGGCGCGATGGGGTATTTTGGCGTCGGGCGTTACCAGTGCCTGGGGCGCGACTGTATCATCAGCCGGACGGGTTATACGGGCGAACTGGGTTACGAGATTATGGCCGACGGGGAAGACCTGGTGGCGATCTTCGATAAACTGATGGCGACCGACGGGGTGAAACCGGCGGGTCTGGGCGCGCGCGATTCGCTTCGGATGGAAATGTGTTACCCCCTCTATGGCGAGGAGCTGACGCCGGCGCACACACCGCTGGAAGCGGGGCTTGATGTGTTCCTGCCGTCGGACCACGAATTCGTCGGCTGGGAGGCGCTTCAGGCTCAGGCCGCGCAGGGGGTGTCGCGCAGTCTGGTGGCGTTCCAGAGCGCCTCGCGCCGCAAGACGAATCCGGGTGACAAGATTCTGTTTGAGGGCAACGAGGTTGGCGTGGTGACCAGTGGCGGTTTCGCGCCGAGTCTCGAAGTGTCGGCGGGGCTGGGCTATGTGGCCCCCCACCTGACGCAGCCGGGCCGGGAGTTGATCGTCAACACGGGCCGGGCGGAGATTCCCGTCACGGTGTGCGAAAAACCGTTGTACAAGCAGGGCACCTGCCGCCGGAAAGACGTGCGGGGGTGAGGCGGGTGGCCGCTCCGAATTGCGGGCGGCTTTGACTCAGGGAGAGCGGACAGGACGGGGTCCTGTTATTTCAGAGAATAAGGAGTGAGAAACGGATGATTCCGCAGGGGCTTCTTTACACGAACGAACACGAGTGGGTGAAACTAGACGGCGCGGTGGGGACGGTGGGGATTACGGACCACGCTCAGAGCGCTCTGGGC
>DAOPYU010000427.1:0-4060 GCA_035353095.1 Candidatus Sumerlaeota bacterium
AATCCTGAAAATCCTGTGATCCTGTCAATGAGTGGTTATCGGTTCATTTTGAATACGATTATGTATGAAGAGCCGCGCAAGAAATGGAGAGATCACATGCTCAGTCGAAAGAAACCGGCAAAACAGACCTCGGCGGGGTTGACCCTGATCGAGTTCCTGATTTCGCTGGCTATCATCGCAATCGCCGCTCTCATCCTTCTTCCGAGTTTTAATGAAGCAAGCCAGCGAAGTCCAGTCTCCCGTACCCAATGCGACCTGCGTTCCCTCGAGACAGGACTCGAGTCCTATTTTGTCGAACAGAACGGTTACCCACCCGTCACCGATGTCAACCGATACCCTCTCTCGGCGCGGCTACGGGCTTTGACGACCCCAATCGCTTATCTGGCCCAGCTTCCCTCCGACGTTTTTGGAGACCCTCGGAACCCCGCTTTCCCGCCCGGGGCGATGGACACCTACTACTACGATCTGGAAACGACCGCGACGACCGAGGCGGACGACACCACTTCGTATTCGTGGCAA
The DNA here is from genome assembly GCA_035353095.1 of Candidatus Sumerlaeota bacterium. Taxonomy (GTDB): domain Bacteria; phylum Sumerlaeota; class Sumerlaeia; order UBA8349; family UBA8349; genus DAOPYU01. Next base: position 520 of record DAOPYU010000427.1, read on the forward strand.
TCGAAGTGGCGCCTGATCAGCGCCGGGCCGGACCGGATCTTCGAGTACGGCGCGGTACTCTACGACGCCACCAATGGAACCGAAAGCCGGGGCGACATCGTACGGACGGGAGGCGAAAAAACACAATAAAAGGGACAGGATCACAGGATAAACAGGATACCTCATCGGAAAACCTGTGATCTCTTCTATTTCGTTGTCAGTCTTCTGTTTCCTGTCTTTACATGGAGCGGGGGCGGGTTTGAAACCCACCCCTGCGGCGAACTTCTTTTTTTCTGAACAGGGAATTTCGGTTCGGGCCTCCTCGCCCGCCTGAAAATAGACCGGACTGCCGGTGTTCAACTGCGGTTTTCAGGATGACCCGTTGGGTGAGCGCGTTGTGTCTCCGCCCCGGGAGTCTGGTGCCGGACGGGACGTCGACGGGACAAAAAAAACGAGCGCGAGAATCGTGCGATTGGTCGGAACCGTTACGATTCCCGCGCTCCTGTTCCCAGGGAAGGAGGGGGATATAGGGGGATTACGCGTGTACTGCTTACTTTGACCGGCCACCGCCGCCGGTTCTCAGGCGGTGGTGTTGACAAACTGCCCTTTTCCGGGCGGGGAAGAAGGGGGAATTGCCGAGGACTGAATCAGCGCGACGGCCTGTTCGCCGATCTGCCGCTGGATATCCAGCCCCTTTTTCGCGACCGCAACCGCCTGCGTGGTTCCGGTCTGCTGACTCTGGAGGGCCATTGCCGATTGCACCACTCCCATGACATCCATGTACTGCCTCCTGCCGGTTTGAGTCTTGAGACGCAGACTCGCGCCTGTTTTCTAAGAATACGTATCGGCAGAACCGGGGAAAACTTGAGCGGAAATCGTCGGAAAATCTCCCCCGACTGGGGGAGAGAAGAGGGGGAGGGCGCCTGTCTGGCGAAACCGCTGCCTGACAGGTCCATGTAACTGGCCACCGTTCAGGTTTCCCGGCGGGATTCGCCCCGGTCTGTCCGGTTACGGACCGATCGAGAGGGCGGACGCTTTTTTTTGAAAAAAATGTCCTCCCTTTTACACAATCGGGAGGCTTGACCGTTATAGATGGGTGAGAGAGGATGAAAGCGGGTCATTCATCTGGAAGTCTGAAGCCCATCGGGAGCGTGTACATGGACAAAGCCGAGGAACTCTACGCGGCGCTCATCGAGCCGATCGAGGATCGCATGATTGCGATTGTCATGCGGCTGGTGCGGGACCGCGAGGACGCCGCCGACGTGTTTCAGGAAGTGCTGGCCACCGTCTGGAGCAAGTTGTCCCAGATTCACCGTCACCCGAACCCGCAGGCCTGTATTCTGAGGATTTGCGTGAATCAGGCCTACGACGCCCTGCGGGTGCGGGCGCGGCGGAGGCGATGCGAGGTGCCGCTCGAACCGGAACATATCGAGGACCGCGCGGCGCCCGTGGCGGAGGAAGAGGCGGGCGGACGGGACATCGAGGCGCTGGTTCGGGCCGCCGTTCTGTCGCTGCCGGTTCAGCAGGCTCAGGCGGTTCTGTTGCGTCTGCTCGATGGCGAGTCCTACCCCGTCATCGGCCGGATTCTGGAGTGTTCCGAGATGACCGCCCGGTCGCACGTCAGCAAGGGCCGGGCGCGCCTGCGTGAAATCCTCTCCGAGCAGGGGGTGGTCTGACCACCCGCGTACGGAACGTGTGTAAAAAAGGCGCCGGGGACCGTTTGCTTGATCGCCTGAGCCTTCGAAAAAGAAGGGAGACACGAAGATGTATCGGAAAGATGCTCATGCGGACGATTCCGAACCGGATGCCGCCGACCGCCTGGTCGAACAGGCCTTTCGTTCCCCTTCGGACGACGCGCTCGAGGCGCAACTGCGAGGCCAGTTGCGGGGGTTCCGCCAGGACCTGCACGAGCACGCCTATGTGCGGCGGCTGGAGCGACCGCCCGTGTGGCAGCTCCTGCGGGGGTGGCGGCCACGGCTGGCTGCCGCGGCCAGCCTGGGAGCGGTTCTGGTCGTCGGGGCCGTGCTGTTTTCCCTGAGCCAGAGCACTCCCACTTGGGCGCAGGTGGCCGAAAAGTTCAATTCAGTGAGCAGTTTGACCGCCACGATCTATGTCAAGGTTCCGGCGTGGAAAGAACCCCGGCAGTGCGAAGTCTGGATAGACCGGAGCGGGAAAGGCCGGGTCCGTTGCGATTCGCAGGTGGTGTTCAGTCAGGGGGGAAACGTGGTGAAGGCGTTCGACGTGGAGCGGCGAGAGGAAACGTCGCCGAACCAGTTCGCGAGCGATGTCATTCGGACGGTGGGGTCTGAAGGGACTTATTCCCTCGAGACCGTTTTGCGGATTTTTGGGGACACCCTGAGTGAGGCGACGCCTCAGGTGAACGCCGACGCGATGATTTCGGAAGACCTGGTGGTGTTCGATATTCGATCGGCCTCGTCGGCGGAACGGTGCCGGGTCTGGGCGCTGCGCCGCAGCAAACTGCCCGTCCGCGTCCTGGCGGTGGACCCCGTGTCGGGACGGGTGACCGATTCCATCCTGACCTATTCCAAGCCTCAACCGGCCCGATTCTTCGATCCGGATGTGTTCGCCGAACAACTGAAAAGAAATCCCGGCGCGGAAGGTGGACAACCCTACACCGATCTGGAGGAGTGGATCGGCAGGGCGGTCCCGGCGGAAACGCCCGCAGCGCCGACAGACGGGGCGGCTTCTGAACGGAAATAAAGCGCTCTTCGATTCCGAATCGAGCGCCCTGTTCAGGCAAAGATAGCAACATTGTCAGAAGTTGTGTCATCGCGTGTGCGGAAAGTGTCTCCACGCGGCAGGGGGAACCTGTCGCCTGAAACCCGGAAGAATGACAAGGAGAAAGAAATCATGTTGTCCAGTCTGTGTGTGCGGAAACGTTTCGGGGCCTTCACCCTGATCGAACTGTTGATCGTCGTGGCCATTCTGGCCATCCTGGCGGCCATTGCCACCCCCAACTTCCTCGAGGCGCAGATGCGCGCCAAGGTCGCCCGGGTCCGGGCCGACAGTCGAACCCTCGCGACGGCCATGGAGTCCTACGCTCTCGACAATGTGGCGTATCCCTTTTGCGATCCCCAGCAGAACCATTCCTACCTCAGCGACATCCCCGGCCTGACCACCCCCGTGGCCTACATGCAGAACCTCCTGCCGGATGTTTTTCCCGCCGAGGATGCGGATGCCCGGACCCGCTACTACCGCTATTACCCAGTGGACTACTGGCAGTACGCGTACCCGCAATTGCGGGGTTTCTGGCGCTGGATCGTAATGAGCAATGGTCCGGACCGCAAAATAGACATCACGCGCGAAAACGCGCAGAGCGCTATCCTGGGGGATCTGTGGATGGTCTATGACCCGACCAACGGGGTCCGGAGCCAGGGCGATGTCATCCTGACCAACCGGGGGTTCCTGGGCAATACGATGTGACCGCGTCGGATTCCGCCGCCTCGGAAGGTCCGAGAGTTTCTCAACAATCGCGCGGATTGAGTGACAACAGGGTGGACGGCAAACGGCGGAAGGCCGGGGGCCGTCCACCCTGTTTGTC
>DAOPYU010000428.1:0-4015 GCA_035353095.1 Candidatus Sumerlaeota bacterium
GCGACCAGGGTCTTTACAAGACCACGCCGGGCGGGGAACGGTTTGTGGCGTATGGCGGGGATTTCGGGGACAAGCCCAACGACGGCCAGTTTATCGTCAAGGGCGTTGTGTATGCCGATCGTACTCCCAAACCCTGTTATTTCGAAGTGAAGAAGGTGTATCAGGATATTGCGGTGACACCGTCCGACCCGGCGAACGGGAAGGTTGAAATCTTCAACAAATACTTCTTCAAGGATCTTTCCGAATTTGAAGTGGTCTGGGAACTGACGGAAGACGGCAAGGTTGTGCAGTCCGGTACAATGCCGACCCCGTCCCTCCCGGCGCGTCAGAAGGCGGTTGTCACCGTCCCCTTCAAGAAACCGGAGTTCCAGCCGGGCGCCGAATACCACATCAAACTCGGATTCCGCCTGCTGAAAGATTACGTCTGGGCGCCGAAGGGGTATGAACTGGCCGATGCTCAGGTGGTTCTACCCAATCCGGAATCGGCAAAAGTGGCGATCGACGTGAAATCGGGAGACACTCCAAAGATCGAAGAATCGCCCGAGCGGGTGACCGTTCAGGGGAAGGATTTCCTGGCGACTTTCGATCCGAAGACCGGCTCGCTTGCCCATCTCAACTATCGGGGCAAGGAAATGCTCTCTCAGGGGATCGAGTTGAATGTGTTCCGCTGTCCCCTCAACAACGACGGATGGGCGATGGGCAAGTGGTTTGAGATGGGGTTACGGAACCTCAAGCATCAGGCGACCGATTTCAAGGTGGAAAAAGCGGGAACCTCCGTGCGACTAGTTGCCACAGTGACTTCCCGGGGAGAACGTCGGGAGCGGTGTGTGGACTTTGCCGGGAACAAGACGCGGATCGAGCCGGGGCAGCCGTTGGATGAGAGTGCGCTTCAATTCAAGTCCACGTTTGTCTGGACCGTGTATGCGGATGGTTCCATTGCGTGTCAGACCGCGGTCGCTCCGGTTGGGCCGACGATTCCGTTGCCGAAGGTCGGGGTCAAGATGGAATTGCCCGCCGCCTTCGACACGGTGGCTTATTTCGGGCGGGGACCCGAGGAAAATTACCCGGATCGCAAGACCGGTTCCTTCTTCGGGCAATATACGCAGAAGGTTCGGGAGATGTTCGTGCCGTATGCCCGTCCCAACGATATGGGCAATCGCGAGGAGGTGCGCTGGATGGCGTTGCGCAATGGCGAGGGAGACGGGGTGCTCTTTACCGCTCTGGATAATCCCTTCAGTGCGGCGGCGTTGCCCTATACGGCGAGTGAATTGCTGCTGGCCAACCACCCGCCGGAACTGCCGAAAAAGACCGACCGTACGGTTCTGACGCTGGACACCGCCGTCATGGGATTGGGAGGCGCATCCTGTGGGCCGGGCCCCTTGGAGCGGGACATCCCGAAATCCAATCGTGCTTATCATCTGGGTTTCCTGATTCGTCCGCTCGAGCGCAACGACGATGTAGCCGCAAAAGCCCGCGTGAGCGTCCCCACTGTGGCGCCGGTTGCCGTGATGCGCCAGAAGGGTAAACTGCTCATGACCTGTGGTACCCCTGGCGCTACGATCAAATATCAATTTGGTAAACGAGACGCCGAGACGGCCAATGGCCCGATAACGGCTAAAATGGGTGAGAAGATCCGGGTTTGGGCCGAAAAGGATGGGGTGAAGCCGTCCGTCCCGACTCCTTATGTGGTGTCGGGTGATGCGGGCAAGGCGGGATATTCCGTCAAATACGTCAGCAGCCAGCAGCAGGATGAGGGAGAAGCCGAGAACCTGATTGACGGCGATCCTTCGACCTACTGGCATACCGAGTATAAACTCTCGCTGGCCAAGTATCCCCATACGGTGGATCTGGATCTGGGTGAGGTGAAGTCGTTCAAGGGCATGGCTTATCTGCCGCGTCAGGACGGGAATCCCAATGGGCGGGTGGCGAAGTACCAGGTCTCCGTCAGTTCCGATGCGCAGACGTGGACGCCGGTGGCGGAAGGTACTTTCGCCAACACGGGTGAACGGCAGGTGGCGAATTTCGGGAAGACCGTGTCGGCGCGTTATCTGCGTTTCGTGGCGTTGAGCGAAGTGCGGGGGCAGGAATTTGCCTCGGCGGCCGAACTGGACCTGATTCCCTGATTTCTGCGGGAGAGGGTGGGTTCGGAATTGGGTTGAGCAGGTGTATTGACACGTGCAAGGAAGGAACTTCCGGTCGGTTCGATTGTGAAAACAATCGGACCGACCGGAAGTGTTTTGGGGGGAGTTGGAGGGATTGGAAAACGGGGTATGAGCCCCATTTTGGGTGAGTTGGCGAGGGACGGATGGTGGGGGGAGAGAGCGGGGTGGAAAAAATGGGGAGCCGTCTCTTTTTTTCTGGACATTCTTTCACGTGTAAAGTAGCATCGCCTCGTTATAGATTGACGGGTGATCGAAAGAGATTCCGGTTGTGGAAAACTCCGCTGGCAATTCTGAAGTGAATGTGGTTTATAGAAGGCACATGATTCAGTGGTCGCTCTGAAGGTTCTGTTGGGGAAGGGGTCAGCACCCGAGGCACGGGAGAGGTGGCATTTAACGGCGCACGGGTTATTTCTTAATATTCGTTACTGGGCATACGGGGAGGACAGGGACGATGAGAAACGGATCTGGGAGGTGGGGAAATGCGCTGGCATGCGCAGTGGCTTGTTTGCTGGTGGGGGTTCAGGTCTTCGCCGCCGAAAGCCCGAAAGTCAGCATTGACGCGGCCAAGACGGGCGAACCGATTTCCAAGTATGTGTATGGGCAATTCATGGAGCATCTCGGGCAGTGTATTTATGGGGGGACGTGGGCCGAAATGCTGGTGGATCGCAAGTTTTTCTATCCCGTGACGGGCGATATGAGCAAGGCGTGGGGAAAGACAAAAGAAGAGGCCCGGATTCTGGTGGCGTCGCCGTGGTTGATCGTGGGAGAGGCTGGCGCCTTGAAGATGCAGAAGGAAAAAGTGTACGTGAAGGATCAGCAGGCGCCGGAATTCACCCTGACGGGCAAACCGGCCGGTCTGGCGCAGGAAGAACTGGGTCTGGTGAAGGATAAGGAGTATGTGGGGCGGGTGATCCTGGCGGGTGACGCCTCGGCAGCTCCGGTCGAAGTGAGCCTGGTCTGGGGCGAAGGTCCCAAAGACCGCGAAACGGTGAAAATTGACGCCCTGAAGGCGGAGTATGCCAAGTATCCGGTCAAGTTCAAGGCGGGCGCTTCGTCCGACAAGGGGCGTTTCGAGATTGTCTCGAAAGGGGCGGGGAAACTCTGGATTGCGACCGCATCGCTGATGCCCGGCGACAACATCAAGGGGTGGCGGAAAGACACGGTGGAGGTGCTCAAGAAACTCAACGCGCCGGTGTATCGCTGGCCGGGCGGGAATTTTGTGAGCGGGTACAACTGGCGCGATGGCCTCGGGGAAGCCGACCGGCGTCCGACGCGGAAAAACCCGGCCTGGACGGGTATCGAGTATAACGATGTGGGGATTCATGAGTTCATGGAATTGTGTGGCATTCTCAACACGGAACCCTACATCGCCGTGAACACCGGGCTGGGGACCGTTGAGGAAACGGCTCAGGAAGTCGAGTATGTCAATGGCGCCGCCACGACCCCGCAGGGCAAACTGCGCGCCGAAAACGGCCACCCCGAACCGTATAACTGCAAGTGGTGGGGCGTGGGGAACGAGATGTTCGGCAACTGGCAGTTGGGTCATATGCCGCAGAAAGAATACATCGTCAAGCACAACAAGGTCGCGGACGCGATGTGGGCCGTGGACAAGTCCATCCAGTTGATCGGGGTGGGCAATGCCGGGGACGGGTGGACCCAAAACATGTTCGCCGGCAGCGCGGACAAGATGAACCTCATCAGCGAACACACCTATTTCCAGAATAAACCCGAGGTGCCTGCGCATGTCAATCTGTCGGTTGCGGCTATCAAGGCCATCGCCGACACGCACCGCAAACTGTACGCCGAAATGCCGGAACTGAAGGGCAAGAAGATCCCCATCGCCCTCGACGAGT
>DAOPYU010000429.1:0-4013 GCA_035353095.1 Candidatus Sumerlaeota bacterium
GGGCCAGGTGGAGAAGTTGCTCGATGGCACTGGTCAGTTTCTGCAACTCGGATGATTTGGGCACATGCAGCAACAGGGGGTCTTCGCCGCGAACCGAGACTCGTGACGCGCTGGAGATGATAATGGGCAAGTGGGGACCGATTTCGTGGCGAATGCCCTGATAAACGGTTCCGCCGGTCATGATCGGCATCATGATGTCGAGGATGACCAGATCCGGCCTGAAAATGCAGATATCGCTCAGAAATTTCAGGGCATTTTCTTGTGTCTGGACGACATGCCCTTGATTGGTCAGAAAGAGTTCGAGCGTCCTCAAGACATCCGGGTCATCGTCAATAATCAGAATACGAGCCATTCCCCTACCACCTTTTGCCGGTTCTCGCTTGTCGGGTGCCGGGTGAAGAAAATACGCGCACCACCCGAATCATAGAACGCGGGGAAAAGAGAAGCAAGTGTTTGTCTTTTCCGGAGGCTTCTTTCTTCCAACCGATCGGGCGAGGCCGGGTTTGTCCCCTGGGGGGAAAGAAAACCGCCCTCGCCGGACCCGTGGGGAATCCGGCAGAGGGCGGTCGAACGATGGCAGAGCAAATCCCGCTCGGATTTACCCTTCCTGTGTGGCAGAGGACGCGACCGGTTCTTCGGACGAATGGGGCGTTTCAGGCCGCTTGATCTCGAAGTGGATCTGTTCGTTCTCGCCCAGGATCGCTTCGATCTGGTCGCCGCTGGTGATCTTGCCTTCGAGCAGCAGAACGCTCAGCGGGTCTTCGACGTATTGCTGGATGGCGCGGCGCAGGGGACGCGCTCCATATTCGCTGTTGTAACCCTTTTCGACCAGGAACCGGCGGGCGTTTTCCGAGAGCGTCAGGCCGATGTTGCGTTCGGCGAGCCGGCTGTTGGTGCGACCCAGCATGATGTCAATGATCTTGCTGATGTCGTCGGCGGTCAGGCTCTTGAAGACGATGGCTTCATCGAAACGGTTGATGAATTCGGGATTGAAGATCTTGCGCATCTCCGCCAGGACGCGCGATTTGATGGCCTCATGGTCGAGCATCTGGTCGTCGCTGCGGAATCCCAGCGAGCCGCGTTTGAGGAGTTTCGTACCGATGTTACTGGTCAGGATGACGACCGTGTTACGGAAGTCCACCACGTGGCCGAAGGAGTCGGTCAGGCGGCCTTCGTCGAGCACCTGAAGCAGGAGGCTGAAGACGTCCGGGTGGGCCTTCTCGATTTCATCGAGGAGGACGACACTGTAGGGTTTCTGGCGCACCTTTTCGGTCAACTGGCCCCCTTCGTCGTACCCCACATATCCGGGCGGAGCGCCCACGAGACGCGAGACGGCGAATTTCTCCATGTATTCCGACATGTCCACGCGGATCAGGGCGTCTTCATTCCCGAAGAGCAGTTCGGCGAGGGCCTTGGCCAGTTCCGTTTTGCCGACGCCGGTCGGGCCGAGGAATACGAAGGTCCCCGTGGGACGGGCCGGGTCCTTGAGGCCCGAACGCGAGCGACGGATGGCGCGGGTGATGGCCTTGATGGCTTCTTCCTGACTGACCACGCGCTTGGCCAGATCCTCTTCCATCCGCATCAGGAGTTCGGTTTCTTTCTCTTCCAGGCGGGTGACGGGCACGCCCGTCCACTTCGACACCACCATGGCGATATCGTCTTCGCGGATGGTCTGGCGGTTCTCTTCGCTGCGCATTTGGGTTCGCCAGTCCCGGCTGGCCTTGTCGAGTTCTTCGCGTGTCTGGTCGCGTTCGAGTTTGATGCGGTGACACTCCTCGAATTCCTGTTCGGCCGACAGGCGGGTGATCCGCTCGTCAAGATCCGCGATCCGTTTCTCGAATCCTTTGATATGGTCCGGTTTAACGGTGGCGGTCAGGCGCGCCCGCGACCCCGCTTCGTCAATGAGGTCAATGGCCTTGTCGGGCAGGGCGCGGTCGGAAATGTACCGGGTGCTCAGGCGCACGGCCGAGCGCACGGCGTCATCCGTGATGATGATGTTGTGGTGTTCCTCGTAGCGGGAACGCAGCCCCTGCAGGATCTTGACGGCCTCGTCGCTGTTGGGTGGATTGACGCGGATGGTCTGGAAACGGCGTTCGAGAGCGCCGTCCTTTTCGATGTGCTTGCGGTACTCCTCGAGCGTGGTGGCGCCGATACAGTGCAGTTCGCCGCGCGAGAGGGCCGGTTTGAGCATGCTGGAGGCGTCAATGGCGCCTTCCGCCGCGCCGGCGCCCACCAGCGTGTGGATTTCATCAATGAAGATGATGATGTTGTTCGAGCGGCGGATCTCGAGCATGATCTGTTTGAGGCGCTCTTCGAACTGGCCGCGGTACTTGGTGCCGGCCACGATGGCCGCCAGGTCCAGCGACAGGAGCCGTTTGTTGGCCAGGAGTTCCGGGATGTCGTTGTTGATGATTTTCTGGGCCAGGCCTTCCACGATCGCGGTCTTGCCCACGCCCGATTCACCCAGGAGGATGGGATTGTTTTTGGTGCGGCGGCACAGGATCTGAAGAATCCGTTCCATCTCCGCTTCGCGTCCGATGACCGGGTCGAGTTTGCCTTCGCGGGCCAGTTGGGTCAGGTCGCGGGCGAAATTGTCGAGCGCCGGGGTTTTGCTTTTGTCTCCCCGCGCGCCGCCCGTTTGCATCTCATCGGACGGATTGGCGGATTCCGGAGCCGGAGCGGCGGCGTTGTGCCCTTCGATCAGTCCGACAATTTCCTGTTGCGCCTTCTCGAAGTCCACACCGAATTCGAGAAGGCACTTGGAGGGAATGGTGTCCTCGGCCCGGATCAGGGCGAGCAGCAGGTGTTCCGTCCCGATCCAGCCGTGGTTGAGCTGCTGGGCGATGGCGTGGGCCAGTTCCAGGATGCGTTTGGCCTTGGCGTTGGGGGCAAAGAGTCCAACCGCCGGTCCTTTGCCTTTTTCAAGACGGGCCTCGATACCGCGTTTCAGTTCATCGAGGTCCACATCCAGATTGCGCAGGGCGTGGATAGCTACCCCCTGGTTCATTCGGATGATCCCCAGCAGGTAATGCTCCGGTCCGATATAATCGTGCCCCAACCGCCCCGCTTCATTCATGCTGAGTTTCAGGACGTCGCGCATGCCAGGGGTGTAGGGCGTTTTTTCAAAAGTCATACCGTCTCTCTTCTCCTTGTGTTTCTGGGAAGAGGGGAGGATTTTTCCGATCCGGATTTGCGGGAATTGATCTCGCCGGATCGGGTTGCGTCCCCCTTTCCCTACCTTACTGTAAAGAGTAACACGAACTGGGGTGGCTGTCAACCACTCGCAACACTCGCCCCAGGTGCGTCGCGTGACCCGCTATCCCGGTGGAGGTGGGGCGCAGGTGGAAGAGTCTCCCGATATGGAAATTATGGAAGACGTTTTCCGTTCTTTCTGGATTCTAAAAGAAAATCCTGTGGGTGCAAAGAGCCCGATTTTGCGTGTTTTCCGGAACGCCGGAAGGGTGAAATGGGGGGGCGGGTCATGGCCCTGCTTGCCGGGACTGTACGGACTGGTTCTGTGAATATCTTGTTCCGCAAGGTCCCATTCGCGAAAAAAATATCGAATTGAGCTTGACAGTTTATCCGCAAGAAAGAATGATTCTTTGCGACGTCTTTCAGGCGGACGGTTGTAGTCCCCGCGTCTTCAGGCACGATCCAGATGTCCCAGCGTCTGGTGCCAAGCGGACTATAACTTTCCGGACGTTTTGTTTTTTGGGCCTGGAGAGGTTTCTGGAATTAAGGTCGCGGGGTAAGAGGGGACCATGTACGCGGATTTTGCCATCATCCTGATTTTTGTCCTGTTGGGCGTAGCCTTTGTGGCGGGCGCTTTGATCGTGGGGGCGTTTGTGCGTCCGCGCAAGGGCGGGGATGAGAAACTGACGATTTACGAGTGTGGCGAGCCGACGATCGGTTCGACGTGGATCCGTTTCAATAGCCGGTTTTACACGGTGGCGTTGGTGTACCTGCTGTTCGATGTGGAAGTGGTCGTGTTGATGCCGGCCCTGTTGGTCGTG
>DAOPYU010000430.1:0-4013 GCA_035353095.1 Candidatus Sumerlaeota bacterium
TGGGAAACGGGTTCTTGCTCCGCCCCGGGAAATTCAGGAAGCGCGCAATGCGATTTCTGGCGCCGTCACCCCCCAAGTCACCCCCCAAGTCGAGCAACTGGTGGGCATTCTCTCCGGAGAGATGTCTCGTGGGGAACTTCAGGTTGCCCTGGGATTGCAGGATCGCAAATCTTTCCGGGATCGTTACCTTGTGCCGGCACTGGCCGAAGGGTTGATCGAGATGATCCTGCCCGGAAAACCCAACAGTCGCCTGCAGAAATACCGACTCACCGGCAAGGGCCGGGACTGGTTGCGCGGGCACAAAGAATCGTCGTGTCCCTGAGACCTCCCCCATTCCCAGTCCACGCGCATTCAAGACCCGACGGAAGAAAAAGAGGAGCGAGGATGCAAGAAGCGGTTCCCCAGTTCGATATCGTGTGTCTGAGTCACCTGAAGTGGGAGCGGACGCTCTTCCAGCGCCCCCAGCAGGTCATGACACAGCTGTCGGCCCGCCACCGGGTGCTGTTTGTCGGGCAGATGGGAACCCGCGAGTTTCTGGGCGAATTCCTGCGGGGACACTGGGGACGGCTGACCGGACGCGTCCAGTCACGTCTCTGGTTTTTCCATGTGCCCTACCTGCCCTTCACCCGGTGCTGGCCGGCGCTGAACGGTCTGCGGCGGTGGCTGGTGGTGATTCTGGCGCGCCTGGCGGCGGGGCTGCTCGGTTTTCGCAACATCTGGCTGTGGCTTTACGATCCGGCCCTCTGGCCGTTTTGTGCGAAAATGCCGCGCACCCGCCTGGTGTACGACTGCATGGACCATTTCGACGCGTTCGAGGGGGCCGACCCCTTCAGCGCCATCCACGAACGCGACCTGATCCGCCAGGCCGACTGTGTGTTCACCGGCGGTCGCACGCTCCAGAAAACCAAGGAGGGGCTCAACCCGAGGACGTTCTGTTTCCCCAGCGGGATAGACCTGGCGCACTTTTCCCGGGCGCGCGATCCACAGACCCCGCTCCCCCCCGACATCGCCTCGCTGCCCCACCCGATCCTGGGATATTTCGGCGCGCTGGACGAGCGGCTGGACTGTGGCCTGTTGCGCGCGCTGTGCCGCCGCTGGCCCGGCGGGTCGGTCGTGCTGCTGGGCCCGCTGGTCCGTCCCAGTCTCCCCTTACCCACCGATGAACCCAATTTTCATCACCTGGGCAAGAAACCCTACGAAGCATTGCCGAATTATCTCAAGGCGTTCGACGTCTGCCTGATGCCGTTTGGCGATTCCGACCTGACCCGCCACATCAGTCCGACCAAGACCCCCGAGTATCTGGCCGGGGGGAAACCGGTGGTGTCCACCCCGATTCCCGACGTGGTGGCCGACTATGGCGAAGCGGTCCGTTTTGCTCCGTTCGGCGATGCGGACGCTTTCTGTGACCAGGTGGAGGCGGCCCTGTTCGCTTCGGGGGAGGCGGGACCGATCCCCGCCCGTTCCTGGCAGGAAATTGCGGAGGCCATGGAACGGATGATTCTCGCCCGATAGTTTTTCCCCGGTCTGATAATTGGATACAATTCGGATTCCCTTGCACGGCCGGGGGGAAGCGGGTAAGAATGACAAAGGTGGGATACCGATCCTTCATTTCTTCGGAAGAGAGCATCGGGGCCGTGTTTCACGCAGCAGGGGGACCGGCACGAGAACCGGAAAGAGAAAGTACCATGTTTCGTTGCAACAGGAGAGGTGCATGAGCCGCCGCCACCCAGCTCCCATCAAACTCGGATTGCTTCACTCGCTTCAGGGGGTGATGGCGCTGAGCGAACGGCCGTTGCTGGACGCGGAATTGATGGCGATCGCCGAGATCAACGAGGCGGGAGGTGTGCTGGGACACCCGATCGAAGGGGTGGTGGCCGACGGGGCTTCGAACCTGCGCGTGTTTGCCCGGGAAGCCCGTTCTCTTCTGGACGGGGGGGTGGCTGCGATTCTGGGGTGCTGGATGTCCTCGGCGCGCATGGCGGTCAAGGAGGTGGTGGAAAAAGCGGACAGCCAACTCTGGTACCCGCTGCAATATGAAGGCCTGGAAGAGTCCGAACAGATTGTTTACACGGGCAGCTGTCCCAACCAGCAGGTGGTTCCCGCCCTGGAGTGGGCGTTGCCGCATCTGGGTCCGCGTGTTCTCCTGCTGGGGTCTGACTATGTCTTTCCCCGGACCGTCAACCGGCTGGTCCGATCCATGATCGAGCACCTGTTCGTGCGAGCCGAAATCCTCGGCGAGTCGTATGTTCCCATCGAGGAGCAGGATTTTTCCCCGGTCATCGAGGAAATCCAGCGGGTCAAACCCGATTGGATTCTCAATACTCTGAACGGCGCAAGCAACGTCTTTTTCTTTCGGCAGATCTATGCGGCGGGACTTTCGGCCCGCGAAATCCCGGTCGTCTCGATGAGTGTTTCCGAAACGGAATTGCAGGATCTGAAGCGGGAAGCCGAGGGGCATCTGGCCCTCTGGCCGTATTTTCAAAGCCTTGATTCTCCGGAAAATCAGCGTTTTGTTGCGGAGTTCAAACGGCGATACGGATCGGATCGGGTGTGCTCGGCGCCGGTGGCGGCGGCGTATAGTCAGGTGTATCTCTGGAAACAGGCGGTGGAGGCGGCGGGGTGTGCCGAGGCGAAGAAGGTGCGTCCGCATCTGGTGGGAGCGCGTTTTACGGGGCCGATGGGGCCGATGGAGATTCAGGCCAACCACCACCTGGCGTTGCCGGCCCGGCTCGGGCGGTTCAATTCCGACGGACAGTTCGACATCCTCTGGAACAGCCGGGAAGTGATTCCGCCGCTTCCCTGGCTGGGGATCGAGAACTCCGATCTGCTCCACAAGTCCCTGGTCCAGAAGGCGATGGCCGAGTATTCCGAAACCCTGCAATACCGCTCGTTCCTTGAAGGAGAAATCAAGGAATACCTCCGCCTTCAGGAAGCGCTCGAGCGCGAAACTTCCGAGCGTCAGCTCGTGGAAGAGCAACTCGAAAGTTTTTTCAACGTGACGATCGACCTGCTCTGTATCGCCGATACAAAGGGGAATTTCCGGAAACTGAATCAAGCGTGGGAGGGTGCCTTGGGCTACACGATCGAGGAACTGCTGGCCCGTCCCTTTCTCGATCTGGTTCACCCGGACGACCGGGCGGCTACGCTGGAAGCCGTGGGTGCCCTGGCCGACCAGAAACCGGTGCGCGGCTTTGTCAACCGCTACCGCAGCAAGGAGGCCTCGTGGCGCTGGATCGAATGGAATGCGGCGGCAGTCGGGCACCTTTTCTATGCCGCCGCACACGATATCACCGCGCGCAAAGAGGCCGAAGACGCCCTGTTCCATTCGCGCCAGATGCTGGCCGCCGTTCTGGACAACATCCCCCAGCGCATTTTCTGGAAAGACCGGGACCTGCGTTACCTGGGGTGCAACAAGGCCTTTCTGGCCAATGCCGGGTACAGCGGTCCGGAGGCCGTTCTGGGCAAGAGCGATCTCGATCTTCCCTTCACAAAGAATGCGGCGGCCTATCGCGCCGACGACCAGCGGGTTCTGGACACCGGCGAGCCCAAATTGTATTATGAAGAACCCCAGATCCGTCCAGACGGGAGTGTCGCCTGGTTGCGAACCAGCAAGATGCCCCTGCGTGACCCGGAGGGAAACGTCTTCGGTGTGCTGGGAACCTATGAGGACATCACCCAGAGCAAACTGGTCGAACGTCAGTTGCGTCTCGAAGGGCTGCGGCTCAACTATCTGCTCAAGATGAGTGCGATGATGAAGGAGCCCGAGTCCGCCCTGTTCGACTTCACCCTCAACGCGGTGATCGAACTGACGGAAAGCGAGGTGGGGTATATCTACTTTTACAGCGAAGAGACCCGAATCCTGACTCTGCATGCCTGGTCGCACAAGGTGATGGAACAGTGCTCCGTCGTCAAACCCCAGACCCAATACGAACTGGACAAAACCGGGCTGTGGGGCGAGGTGATCCGACAGCGCAAGGCGATGCGGGTGAACGACTTCGAGGCCTCAGACCCCT
>DAOPYU010000431.1:0-3991 GCA_035353095.1 Candidatus Sumerlaeota bacterium
ACGAGTTGGTCCTGGGTTTCCTCCTGAACAACTTGGGGGTGTACTGAGAGGGTTTGAAATCTGCGCGACCGTAACCGGGAGTCGAGCGAATGGGAATACCCAACCAACACCGACACCACGTATTTCTGTTGAGTGACTCCTCGTTCTGACCTATCATGTCCGCATTCGATACGGGGGCGGATTCCTCCGTACTCACACTTCAGTCTTGCAATCGGCCAATGGCCGGGAAAGGGCTTCCGATGGACCCGAAAGGATTGGCGCAGGGACTTCTGTCCATGAAAGAACTCTTCGAGCGCAGTTCGAGCTGTCTGCGCGAGGAAGACTCGCAGTTCAAACCCGCCGAGGGCATGATGACCGTCGCGGCGCTGGTGGCGCATGTGGCATTCTCCGTGGACTGGTTCATCGAGGGGATGTTCAGCCCCACCGGCTTCGACCTGAATTTCGAGAAACACGCCCAGAAATACAATGAGGTTCAGTCGCTGACGGCGGCGCGGGCGGAAATCACCCGCGCGTTCACCAACGCCGCTGAGGTGATCGCGTCGAAGTCGGAAGACGACATGAACCAGCCCCTGCCGGCAGGACCGGTCATGCCTGGTGTCCCCCGCTGGGCGGCCATCGAGGGGATTCAGGACCATACGGCGCATCACCGCGGCGCCCTGACGGTCTATTCGCGCCTGCTGGGCCTCACGCCCCCGATGCCTTACGCGTGAAAACGGATGAGAACCGAGTCCGGGGTTCCCTCGGACACCCCCCGATCGGGATTCGGGTCTGCAGGGGCGGGTTTCAACCCCGCCCCTGCCTGTTCCTGCCCGTCGGGTAACGCGATGCGCTCCTGATTTCACGCCAGACCGGAACCCAGAGATATGAGAGAAACCCGTCCCCGGCACCCAGGAAAGCCTCTTCCCGTCTTTGTCGCCCTGACTGCCTCATTTTTCCTGCTCGCACTTCCGTCCCTGCGGGCCGCCGAAAACAATCCTCCTTCCCCCTCCACTTCGACGACCACAACGGTGTCCCTCGTACGCAAACCCGCGACCTTCCCGGACACCGCTTTTGCAGGCAACTGGGCGCAGCTGATCGTCAAGCCGGGCCTGGAAAACTGTTACAAAGTCTCCGACACCCTCTACCGGGGAGCGCAACCCACCCGCGAGGGGTTCGAGGAACTGAAGAAAATGGGAATCAAGACCGTTATCAACCTGCGCTCGAACCATTCCGACAAGGACCTGCTGCCTGAGGGAATGCGCGAGGTCCGCATCCCCATGACCATCTGGAAGGCCGAAACGCCTCAGATTCTGAAATTCCTCGGCACGGCGACCGACCCGCGAAACCAGCCCGTGTTCGTACATTGTCAGGAAGGGGTGGACCGTACGGGCCTGATGTGCGCGGTGTACCGCGTGCTGGCAGGCGGCTGGGAAAAAGACCAGGCCATTGAGGAAATGAAACAGATCGGCGCACACGACATTCTGGTCAACCTGAAGAATTACATGCAGGATCTCGACATCGTGGCGCTGCGACGCCAGCTGATCGAGACCCCGCTTGCGCGAAAAGAAACCGGACAAGATTGACCAGCGGCATCCGGAGAGGATTTATTATCCCCAAGGGAGAACCCTTCCGAAGGAAACAGACCGAAGACAAATAGACGGGATAACGGGATTTTCAGGATGTGGTGAGATTCATTTCTATCCTGTTGATCCAGTTATCCTGTCCCTTTTTTTCTGTTCCGGAAAAGTCCTTTGAGGTCGTATCTTTCTGAATACAACTGCGTATCAGAACTTCGCCACCATGTCGCCGGTCAGGAACCCCTTGTTGGTGTACATCACGTAGCCCCGGCTCTTCGTCCCGTTCGTCGCGTCGTAGAGGTAAAGGTAGGTGTTTTGCGGATCGCCCGGGATGACCGCCAGGATGTTCCACGGAATCATGTTGGTCCAGCTGGCCGTGGGCGCGCAATAAGTCCGGCTCGGGCCGACCGTCGCCAGGCTCCAGCGGAACCCCTTCTGGATCGTCCGCTCGATGCACCACCACGCGTCCGGGTTCGACGTGGCGTCCTCCGGGCCGTACCCATGGTAGTTGTAGGTGCCGTGGCTCGCGTTCTCGCCCGATCCGGAAATGATCCCCAGCGTGGCGAAGGGATCGGGCTGCAGCGACGCGATATAACAGATCGGCGTCGTCAGAACGCTCAGGTACTCGGCGGAGGAGCGCCACGCGTCGGGCTGTTCGTCCTGGGGCGGCTTGCCGTTGTCCAGAAAGTAGACCTCGATGGCGTTGCCGATGGCGCGCATGTCGGCCATGCAGCGCGTGACCTTCGCCCGCGCCTGCGCCTCCAGGAAATTCGGCACGGCGATCGCAGCCAGAATCGCAATGATCGCCACCACGATGAGCAACTCGATCAGCGTGAACGCGCGCGCGGCCGAGGAAGCCGGACAGTTCTCACCCGTCATGGCCAAACCCTCCCTTCACCCCTGACGCGTCGCTCTCCCCCGTTCGAGTCCGCGCCATTTCTGCGCTCATTTTGACTCGGAACCCGTCAGCCATTCTCTGTCGGGGGGCGTTCCCGAATTTTCCACCCGAATTTTCGGTAGGGGCGGGTTTAAACCCCGCCCTTTCCCAATCCGGGGCGTCCGCCGGGCGGGTTTGAAACCCGCCCCTCGGGCTCCTCCGATGGCTGAGGGCCTACTTTGATTCAATATCTTATTCTACCGCCCGGATAAGGGGGGGATCAAGGGGAATGTCGGGCAACCGTTCAGTCGGTTTTTGTTGCAAAGAAAACCGGGATTGTTGCAGGGTATTTGAATCAGGAGTTGGGGTTTTAGGCAGGTAACCGTCAGGGGTCAAGGAGGGAAAGAGAAATGCCGGAAAACATCTGTTGTCCGAAGTTCGATCCGGAACCGTGGGATGAGAAGGAATTCACCTGGGAGAACAAGCCGTTCCTCAAAGACCGCGTGTTCACGGCATTCTACATCCCGCTGAACTTCGGGGGCGTCATGAAACGGCTCGACGCCCAAGTCCGCCAGGCCGGCGCCACCGTGCCCGACTGGCTCTGCCTGTCGGACCACACGTCGAAGTGGAGCATGGACGTGTACCTCGCCGTGAACCGGGAAGTCCCCGGCGCGCGCAACGTCCCCCTGAGTGGCGAGTTCCTGACCAAGGTGTACGAAGGCCCATTCCAGGACACGGGCAAGTGGTGCGAAGACTTCAAGACCTTCGCCCAGAACCGCGGCAAAACCATCGAGAAGTGGTTCATGTGGTACACCACCTGCCCCAAGTGCGCGAAGAAGTACGGGAAGAACTATGTCGTGATTGTGGGGAAGGTCGGATAGTTTGAGTGTTTTCATCCTCATTAAGAGAATAGGGAAACAATGCCCGACACACTTCCCCTCCGCCTCACCGACCCGACTTTCCCCCCCACTCCCGACCAGGTCGAATCCTGGCTCGGCAAGCGGGCCGGGGGTTTCTGGGTGCGTGTCGCCGACTGGATCGCCCGGAACTATCCGGGCGTCTTCGAACCGGAATGGCTGTTCGGAGGGAAGAAACACGGCTGGGCGTTGCGGTACAAAAAGAGCAAGCCGCTCTGCACCTTCGTGCCGGAGAAAGGGCGGTTCCAACTGCTCATTGTGTTCGGGGCCGGGGAACGCGCGAAGGTGGAGGCGATCCGGGCCGAACTGTCCGAACGGACCCGCGCCGACTACGACGCGGCGACGGTGTACCACGACGGCAAATGGCTCCTGCTCCCCGTGGACCGGAAAGAGGTCGTGGCCGACATCGAACGCCTCCTGTCCCTGAAACGCAGACCGTGTCCCGCCAAGTCTGAAGTTTAACCGGCAGCCATACCTCCCAACCTGCCGAAAAATCGTCTGGACATGATCGCAATTTTCGTAGTTTCTGCGAAACTGTGTGTGGATTTTCGCGTCTTTCACACCTTTCGCTGTTTCATCCTAAAAGCCGCAGTTGAGCGCCAACGGCGCGGATTTATACCAGCCTGGGGCAAGCGAAGCGT
>DAOPYU010000432.1:0-3964 GCA_035353095.1 Candidatus Sumerlaeota bacterium
CGCCGCCGCCACGGTGAAGAACCGGGCCAGGCCGAACAGGTAGGCAAAGAGGATCAGGTCACCCGTGAAGGAGAGGGGGGAGTCGAAACGGCCCAGGGGGATCAACAATCCGGCCATCAGGGCCGTGACCACCGAGAGGATGGGGCCCATCGAGAAGACCCAACTTGTCGAAGTGCTGAGCACCCACCCTTTCCGCACGAGTTTGAAGATGTCGTAATAGGTCTGGAGGAGGGGGGGGCCGACTCGCCCGGCGAAGAACGCTTTGGTCTTGTTGATGACGCCCAGCAGGAGGGGCGGCATCGCCAGAAGCAGGAAGAGATGAATCAGAAGGTCAGACATGGTCAGAATCCGAGTTTCCCCCAGACGAGGAGAATCAGTACGGCGGCCAGGAAATAGAGGAGCGAAATCTGAATGCGGCTTTGCTCCACTTGGCGCAAACGTGCCAGATGCCGTTCGGCGAACCGGAAAAACGGCAGGATCAGACGGTCCAGGATGGCGTCCGGCACCTGACTCCGGAAAGACGAGCGCTGGGGAAACAATCCTGTGATGTGGGGGGAGTGGGTCTTGGGGAAGAGAAACCAGCCAAACAGCGCCACGAGGGTCTGGCCGAACGAAGAGCCGGTGTATTGCATGCGCGCGGTCGGTTGCGCGTACCCGCAGTCCCACGTGCCGGTTGTTTCGACGGTCCGCGTTTTCCTGAGAACCCCAAGAAACGCCCTGAAGATCAGTGTGGTCAGAATCAGGATTCCGCCCATCACGCTGATCCACCCCAGGGGCGCCAGGGTCCGGATCGGTTCGAGGGAGGAGGTGGGGAGGCCGTTCCAGACCGCGACCGTCCGGTCCAGCAGCGGCGCTGCCAGCCAGGGACCGAGTCCGACCACCCCGCACCCGATCGCCAGGGCCCCCATCGGGAGGAGGAGGCTCGCGCCCGGGTCATGGGCCCCGGCGGTGGCGTCGCTTCGGGACTCCCCGAGGAACATGCTCCCGAACAGTTTGAGGAAGCAGGCGGCGGCCAGCGCGCCGATCATCGCCAGAAGCGCGGCGCACAGAGCCGCCACCGGACAGGCCGATTCGACCGCCGACGGGCCGACCGTGCGGAACAATCCCACGTAGATCAACCACTCGCTGGCGAAGCCGTTCAGGGGGGGCAGGCCGCAGATGGCGACGGCTCCGAGCGCGAACAGGAACGCCGTGTGGGGCATTTTCTTCGCCAGGCCGCCCATCCGGTCTATTTCACGTGTGTGGGTGGCGTGGATGATTGCGCCCGAGTTGAGGAACAGGAGCGACTTGAAGAGACTGTGGTTCCACACGTGCAGCAACGCCCCGCCCAGTCCCAGGGCGACCCAGTCCATCCGTCCGAACGAGCGTCCCATCAGCGCCAGGCCCAGGCCCATTGTGATGATACCGATGTTCTCGATACTGCTGTAGGCCAGGGATCGTTTCAGGTCCTGCTGGCCGATGGCGAACGCGATACCCGCCACGCCGGTCAGGGTGCCCAACCCCAGCAACAGTCCGCCCCACCAGACGGGGGGGTGGGGCAACAGGGTGACCATTCGGACGATTCCATACACGCCCATCTTCAACATGACGCCCGACATGACCGCCGAGACGTGGCTGGGCGCATTGGCGTGCGCTTCGGGCAGCCAGACATGCACGGGCATCAGGCCGGCCTTGAAACCGAACCCGACCACGGTCAGGAGAAACAGGGCTGTCAACAGGGCCGGTGAGACCGAAAGATCTGTCAGAGGCTCAAACGCGAATGAGCCCGAGACGTGGCACAACAGGGCAAACAGGGCGAAGAGGCAGAGCGTCCCGGCGTGGGTGGCGACCAGATAGATCCACCCGGCCCGTTGCACGGCCGGGTCGTCATTCTCGGCGGTTGCGGCAAAGTAGGCCGCCAGGGCCATCACTTCCCACGCCAGCAGGAACAGCACGGCGTCGTGGGCGATCACGACCAGGGCCATCGCTCCGGCCAGCAGGCCGTAAAACACCCCCAGTTGGGCACCGGTGTCCGGGTGTTCGCTCTGTTTCCAGTAACCCAGTCCATAGATTGCGCCCAGAGCGGGGATCAGGAAGACGGGAACCAGAAAGAACGCGCTGATCGGGTCCACGGCGAGCGAGAAGCGTCCGATCGGCAGGAACCAGGCCGCGTCGAATGTGAGGGGAGAGGGGGCGCTCAGGGCCAGGCCCGTGCCCCACAACCCCAGGCCGCTGCCGATGACCATCAGGGCCACCGCCAGGCGTTGTCCGGCCAGGGACTGGCGCGGGGCGAACAAAATGGGAATCCCACTGACACCCAGCGTCCCGATTGCGGCGAGTATGAGCCCGATACTGTTCATATTCCTGTCTTGAAATCTCCGGTTCTCATCGTATTTTCTCTGCCGGATTTGAGTAATTCCCGGTCATTTTCATGGGATTCGAAAAACAGAACCCCCTCCTCCGTTTACGCGGTATTTCCGCTGTCTCAGGTATAATGCGTCATTTGTCCGAAAACTATCCTTCGGGGGGGGCCGCCGGCAGGGCGGTCTCCGTACGAACCAGAGTGTCAAACAATTCTTCCCGGGGAGCCTGTCGCTTGACCGCCGCCTTGAATTCCGGATTGCGCAGGACGAATCCGAGGCGCGAGAGCATGTGCAGGTGGGCCTTGACCGTCGGGCTGATCATGGTGAACAACACCGCCACGGGCTGGCCGTCGAGGGCGTCGAACTGGATCGGGTTTTCCAGGAAGCAGAGGGTGAGCTGGGGACGGCTCACGTGCAGCACCATGGGGTTGCGCACGTGCGGGATGGCGATCCCCTCGCCGATACCGGTCGAACCCATCGCTTCGCGCGCCAGAAGCACTTGATAGAGGAAGTCGCGGTCTATGTCGTCGGGCAACTGGATAGCCCCGACGACCGACCGCAGCACCGAGGGTTTGTCGTGCCCCGGCAACTTGTACACAATCCCGCCCGCCTGCAAGGCGTCTGCGAGTTCGGGAAGACTGTTGGAGGAAGCGGTTTCGGTTTCGGAAAAGATCTCGGGAGAGAGGGTGAGGCCGCGCGAGGTGGCCCATTCCAGAATTTCCGCCCGGTTGAAACGGAACTGTTCGTTGACCTGATAGACGGGAATGGACCCTTGTTTGATCCAGTGGTAGATCGTCTTTTCCGGTGTTCCCAGCAGGTTGGCCAGTTCGTGGACTCGGAGTTGCATCGCCCTTTCCCTTCGCTGCGATCATCTCGTTCCAAGGGGTTGGAACACGGGAACCGCTGGCGGGAAATCGGGAAAAAATTCTGCACTCTCTCGTGTCACCGTCAGTGGTTCGGAAACCACAGCGTCTTTCTTTCTATTCGATTTTTCCACAAGGGTCAAGCCTTTTTTCCTGACCGGTGAGACCCGGCTCGCGCAACCCTCTTGACACGCATCCGGCGAGACGTCATGATAGGGCCGTTTTCAGGGCCGTGGGGAGGGATTGGGGTGATGAAAAAGTTCTCCTGCGGCATCCGGTTCATTTCACGATAATCAATCGAATTTCAGGAGGGACCAGAAGATGGCGTTGCGGAATTCCAGATTGAACAGGCGGGATCTTTTGCGGATGGCGGGTCTGGGCGCAGGCGCGCTGACCACCGCCAGTTGTGTGTTCCATTGTGGCGGCGGCAAGGCGGCCGTCGAGGCGGGCAATCCTCCTTCTGCGCCCGCGAAGGAAGGCGTTTCCACCGCCGCGCAGAAGGGCGCCGCCGTTGCCGCAGCCGCGGTCAAGATTCCCACCCGGGCGGAGGTGAAAGTGCCCGACACGTGGAATCTCGAGGCCCTGTTTGCCACACCGGACGCCTGGGAGGCGGATTTCAAGAAACTGGACGATCTGGCCAAACCGATCGAGGCGATGCGGGGGAAACTCAAATCGCCCAAGGCACTGGTGGCGCTGTTCGAGGCGGAGACCGCCCTCGACCGGATGCAGGCGCGGCTGTACACCTACGCCATGCTGCGC
>DAOPYU010000433.1:0-3956 GCA_035353095.1 Candidatus Sumerlaeota bacterium
GACTCTGGAAAGTCGCCTTGGGGATACTGAAGATTCTTTTGGGCAAATGCTCTATTAACCCAAGTTCACTGCACTCAACCGGATTGGGTGTACCCAACGGGTGATACGGTGATCCGCGGGAAAAAGGAACCGGAGATCGAAAAGGGGGGGATCAAGCGCCAACGACGCGATCCATTGCAGCCTGGGACATCGCCCCAGGAACAAACCGGGTTGTTTCTACAAGGACTGAAAGCCCGTTCTATCCAGACGTTCTCCCCATCCCAATCGGACGGGCCTTCAGCCCGTTTGAAAATGGGACATCCTCCCTGGGGCGACGCTTCGCTTGCCCCAGGCTACGATCGATCCGCGCCGTTGGCGCTTCAACTGCGGTTTTTAGGATAATCAACCTGCGGGAGAAAAAGAAACGCGCCGGGCCAGAAAAATGCCCCGGACCATGTTCAACACCCACAGTCCCCCCAGCGCCATCAGCGCGATGTCGGGGAAGGAAAACCCCGACAGGATGACGGAATCCAGACTGATTCTCGTTCCGAAAATGATCCCCCAGAAAATCAGGGACAGGACAAAATAGACGTGTTCCCGCGTCCGCAGATACGTCAGAAACAACCACACATATCCCGGCAGGATGTAACTGAAGTGCGCGAAAGTCGTGACCGGACAGACCAGCACCATCGTCATGAGTCCCAGCGACAATCCATCCGGCCACACGCGACGGTAATGGGCGCGCCCCAACCAGAGCGCCCCCAGATAAACCAGGCCCACCCCCAGGCTGCATCCCCGCACGGCCGGACCGAAAATCTCCCGGGATTCCAGAAGACGCGGGAAGAAAAACTTCCCCGCGACCAACGCCACCGACGTCAGCGTCCGGTCATACTCCAGACCGATCGTGCTGAACTGCGGCATCAGACGCGTGAACAGATCCACTTCATACCGCCACCACCCAGTCGCCAGAAGCAAAACCCCATACCCCGCCAGCGCAGCGCCGCACACGGCCAGGGTCCGCCGTTTCCCCACCACCCACAACGCCGGAAACAAGACGACGGGCAACACCTTGATGCCGCAAAGCGCCGCCAACACCCCCCCGGCCAACGTCTCGCGCCCCCGCAACAACGCCACACCCAGCAACGTCACCAGAAACAAATTCAACTGCTGAATGTTCCCCGGCACGAACTCCAGACAGGCGGGAGTAAACGTGGCCACCAGCAGCGGCACGATCAAGGGCCAGTAGCGGTGAAGATCCGCCTCCGAAACAAGCGGTTCTCGCGAACAACCGGGTCGAAGGAACTCCCCGGCATCCTCCCCGCCCGGACGGGGACGATACCCGAACATCAGCAACGCCACGGTCCCCCCGAGCAGCGCCAACTGAAACAGGTCCCATGCCGTATCGGCAACGGACAGCGGCAGCAACGCAAACGGCACGCACCACAGAAGACCGAACACCGGATAGGTCATCGGGCCGGGGAGGGTCTCCTGGCGCAGATAGGGATTCTCCCCGTTCAGAAACATCCGCGCGGCGCCGTGGTACACCATGAAATCCACACCATACGTGGGGAGAGCCAGAATCGCGGACTTCGTCAGGAGAAAGAGAAAAGGCAGCCACGCCGCCACCCACAGGAAACGGCTGATCGGACGCGGGGAGGGCGTGGCGAGATTCTCCGATACCATCATGGACCTTCCTATCGAATTCCCGACTCGCCCGGCAGTTGCCCCGTCCGAACAAACTCGAAGTTCACCGGCACGGTCACCCGCTTGTCCGTCACCGAAACAAAGGTCACTTCACCCTTACCGAACTCGACGTCCTTCACCACCTGGAAGTCCGCCGGAATCTTCGCAACCCCCTGGATGTAATTGACGAACGTCGGGCGGTCCGGAGTCAATTCAATCGCCGTCGGAATCCCCGCCTTGTTGATCTCGTTCGGCTGCGCCGACACCGGCATTCCCTCGTTGAGATAACTGCACACATCCTCCAGCCCCAGACACCGATTGCGCCCATTCCACGGTTCCCCGTGCCGGCCGTGGTTTTCGACCCAGAAGACCGTTGTCGGCAGGACACGCGGATCGCGCAGCGAGAACCACAGGTAACCTCCCTCCTGATTCGTTGCGGTGGTCCAGGCCAGTTGCTCGGGCAGTTTCTCGGCCTTCTCGCTGAAGACGGCCAGCAGGTCCGCGAAACCGGTCCGCGCCGGAAAGGAGGTACAATCGGCAGGCTTCGAATCCTTCCACGCCAGCGGCACTTCGCTCAGGCTGTCGAACTTCTGACCGATGGCGAACGACTGATACTCGCGCTTCGCGGGATCGCTGAAAAGTACGGGCGAGGTCATGCCGAACTGGAACTTGCTCGTGGCGATCCGGATCGAACCTTCCTTTTCCGGCACGGCCAGAATGGCATGGTGCCCGATCGAGGTCTTGAGTGAATACCCCTCGAGCCGTTCCTGACTGTAAATCGCGTTTTGCCCCTCCACCAGAAACAACGTCTTGGTGATCTGGCCCTTCGGGACCTGAGTCTGAAGCGCCAGTTTCAGCGTGGACACGGCGCCCGTCTTCTTCGACTCCACCAGCGCCCACGCCCCGCCCGCCGGTTCCCCGTGCGGCAGGAACTTCATCCCTTCATACGGTTCGCCGTTCCCCCCAAAAGGGAGACAGAAAAAATCGCCTCGCAACGAAACCAATACGGGAGGATCGAGTTTCAGTCCCTCATCCTGCCAGGGACTGACATAGTAGGGCTGGATCGTTTGACCGCTGTTCAGGCCGAAGGTGACCGGCGACATCTGCGCCCCCTTCCGGGTGATGGCCAGACGGACCGCATCGTTCTGGAGTACCCAGCAGGGTTGCGACGCGCACGTTTCGGTCTTCACAATTTCGCCAGCCTGACCGAAACCGCCCCAAAGTCCCGCACACAAACCCGCACAGAGCCACAAGCCTTTCATCTTTCCACGCATGGTCCTTCCTCCCCCTTTTGAATGTCTGCCACCGTCCCATCGAGATAAACATTCACACCCGCCGAACACGACTGCCGTGGGAACCGGCATCGGCACTCCCGGCGATTCCAACTCCGTACAACAATTCCCGGGGTCTGTTGCCCGTCAGGGCATCCGCTTCAATGCCTCGGCGTCCATATCCAGCGCATCGGCATAGGCTTCGAGTTCCTTCTCCTCGATCCCCTTGAACCCTTCCACCGTGAGGTGTTTGAGCACCTTGCGGCGGGGCAGACCGCTGTACTGCGCCAGCAGCGTCTCATCCATCTGCCGCCGGTGCATATGGTACGTCAGAGGACTGGCTTTCCCCGCCAGCACATCCTGCCGCGCGGCCTCGATCCGCTGCTCCACCAATTGCCACGCCAACTGGTTGGCCACATTCATCGGCTCGAAACCCGCGCTGGGAATCGTCACATACCGATCCTTCTCATCCACGGCATATTGGAGTTTCTTCCACGGTCCAAGCAAACCGGCGTCCTGGGGCACCTCGTCCTTGCGCATCGCCCAACCGTCCCCCTCTCGCCCGTTCACACCGCCGTCAGATACACAAACGCCGACGAAAACCGCCCGCTCTCCGGAATAAAACAAAGAACCCGCTGTCCCCGCTCGAGAAGCCCGGAACGCCGGAACTCATCCAGCATGATGTACATCGCCGCCGAACCCGTGTTCCCCTTCGTTTCGAGGTTCGTGAACCATTTTTCATAGGGAATTGAAAATCCAATCCGCTCCAGACCGTCAAACACACGCTGGCGGAAATACAGCGAAGAGTAATGCGGCAGAAACCAGTCCACCTGATCGGGCCGGAGCGCCCGCCGGGCCGCGGCCCGTTCCAACGCCCGTTCGACCGTCGCCCGAATCACCTGACTGTTGAGAAGACGCACATCCTGCTTGACGGAGAAAGCCCCCGCCTGCGCCGCTTCGGCAAGCGAACCAAACTCACGCCACCCCTGAAGCGAGCCATCAGGACGTTTCACCGCCCCGGCG
>DAOPYU010000434.1:0-3951 GCA_035353095.1 Candidatus Sumerlaeota bacterium
CACGCAGATCCCGAAACTGGTGGGTCTGGCCCTGCGCTATGAACTGACCGGCGACAAGCGCGATCGCGCGGCGGCGGAGTTCTTCTGGGATCGCGTCGTCAACCACCACTCCTATGTGACTGGCGGCCACTGCCTCAATGAGTATTTCGGCCAGCCCGACCAGCTCAACGACCGCCTGGGACCCGATACGACCGAATCGTGCAACGTCAACAACATGCTGAAACTCACGGCCCACCTGTTCCAGTGGACCACGGGCGCCAACGTGGCCGATTTCTACGAACGCGCGCTCTACAACCACATCCTCTCGAGCCAGCACCCGGTGGACGGACGCGTGATCTACAACCTGTCGCTCAACATGGGCGGCAAGAAGAACTACCAGAGCCAGTTCAACGATTTCACCTGTTGCGTCGGAACCGGGATGGAAAACCACGCGAAGTACGGCGCGGCGATCTACTTCCACGACGCGGACAGCCTCTGGGTCAACCTTTTCATCGCCTCGGAACTCGACTGGAAAGAGAAGGGAGCGAAGGTCCGTCAGGAAACCGCGTACCCGGATTCCGACAAGACCCGTCTGTGGATTTCGACGAAAGATCCGGTGGAATTGACCCTCCGGATTCGCCACCCGTACTGGGCTACGCGGGGAATGGCCATCAGCGTCAATGGGGAAAAACAGACCAGCGACACTCAGGTGTCCAGTTACGTGGAACTGAAACGGACTTGGCGCGACGGCGATGTGGTGGAAGTCCAGATGCCCTTCTCGCTGCGGCTTCAGGCGATGCCCGACAACCCGAACCGCGCCGCCGTGCTGTACGGCCCGCTCGTGCTGGCCGGAGAATTGGGACCGGAGAACGATCCGAACGCCGAGAAACCGAATTTCGTTCCGGTCTTCGTGACCGAAGGGAAAGCGCCGACGGAGTGGCTCAAGGCCGTGGCGGGACAGCCCAACACGTTCCAGACGCAGGCGATCGGGAAACCGCACGACGTGACGCTCTCTCCCTTCTACAAACTGCATGACAAACGGTTCTCGGTGTACTGGGACCTCTTCACCTCCGAACAGTGGCAGAAACGCGAGGCGGAGTACCAGGCCGAGGTGGAAAAGGCCAAGCGGCTCGAAGCGATCACGACCGATTTCATCCAGCCCGGCGAAATGCAACCCGAACGCGACCACAACATGAAAGGCGAAGAGACCAGTACGGGTGACTTTCAGGGCCGCAAATGGCGCCACGCCACTGGCGGCGGATGGTTCTCGTTCGACCTGGCCGTGGACCCGAAAGAGCCCGTCGCCCTGCGGGTGACCTACTGGGGCGATGACGCGGCCAACCGGGTCTTCGATATTCTGGTGGACGGGGAAAAGATCGCGACCCAGACCCTCGAACACAACAAGCCGGGGCAGTTCTTCGACGAGAAATATCTCATCCCCGCCAAACTGACGCAGGGGAAAGCCCAAGTGACGGTCCGCTTCCAGGCGCAACCGGGCAAGTGGGCCGGCGGGGTGTTCGGCTTGAGAATGGTCCGTCAGAACGAAACACAGAAGGAACCAGGAAACCAGAAGGATAAATAGGAACCCCGAAGCGTTCCGAGGGTTGAAGTAAAAGGAGCGGAATGTCCATTCACGAGACATTCCGCTCCCTGCTTTTTCTGGACTTCATTTGCCACTCAGAATCCCGTCCGCCGGACAGGTCATCTTCCGCCTCAGCCAGGGTTGGTCGGAAGAGAAGTGTCTCCGGAAGGTTCCGTACATGGTCCTCCTCCATATAGACCACACCCGGCGCCGTTCGTTTTGTACAGGTCCCCGAGGGAGCGGGTTCCGTTGGTACCGTCATAGGGGGTTCCGTAAGTCGCCTGGGCGGCCGTGGCGCCGTTGTGGACACAGGTGAGCATGAATTCCACCCCCGCGACGGTCTGAACGTGAGTCTCATTCTGGAGATTCGGCCCCATGGAAGCGATGAGGTATTGACACCGCGTGAGCGAATCCCGGTCGGTCGAATCGGTGACGGCCCGCCCCGGTCCGGTGTAAATATGATACGGAACCGGCCCGATCCAATCCAACGGTGGGGAATCGGAAATTTGCCCGAACGGATCGCCCGGAAGGCCGGTGAGATAGGCGATGGGAGTCGTCAGACATGCAAACCATGGGAGGGTCCCATCCGCATTGGGACGGCTCATGTCCGGACAGGCGCTCGGGATGTAGGAATTGTTGTCCAGGTAGTAGAGGTCAAGCGCCGTGGCATACACATTCATTTCCGCACAGGCGCGCGACACTTTGGCCCGGATCTGCGCTTCGAGAAAGTTCGGCAACGCAATCATGGCCAGAATCGAAATGATCGCCACCACCACCAGCAATTCGATCAGGGTGAATCCGGGTTTTCTCATGATCTCATGCCTCCGATCCGAATATTTGATTGATACCCGTGCCAAATAAGGAATGAGCGAAATCAAAACAACAGAGAAGGGAACAGGGGAAAAGCGCTACGTGGAGACAGGACGTTGACCGATTCTTCAATTCGATTGTTTCAGACAAAAAACTCCACATGCGCACCTTATCAGTATTACAAATCCGCCTCAGATCTGACAATCCCTTTCTTATCGCACCCACAGAAATTCGACATCCGATTGACGTTCCACCGTTTCTATGATATGAAATATTCCGAGTGAATCAGAGCGCCCTATACTTGAATTCTCCAATTTATCTGTGCAAGACGGGTTTCATCACAGATACCCCCAAGGAGTAAACGATGCAGACGCATGTGTTGGGTTTCCCCCGGATCGGTGTTCAACGCGAACTCAAGAAGGCGCTGGAGAGTTACTGGAACGGCGCCACCTCCCCGCAGGATCTGGACGCCGTGTGCGACCAGTTGAAGCGACGCCACTGGCAGATCCAGAAAGACGCGGGGCTTTCGTTCGTCGCGACGGGCGACTTTTCCCTCTACGACCAGATGCTCGACGTCACATTCATGTTAGGCGCCGTCCCAGACCGGTTCCGCGAGAACGCGCCCGCGTGCGCCCGGACGCTGTACTTCCAGATGGCCCGGGGCGACGTCGAACGCAACCGCGCCGCAATGGCCATGACCAAGTGGTTCAATACGAATTACCATTACCTGGTCCCGGAATTCTCCCCGTCATTGAAACTGTCCCTTTTTTCGAAGACGATTGTCGAAGACACCCGCCTGGCGGCGGCCCTCGGGTTTTCGCCCAAGCCCACCCTGGTGGGACCGATCACCTACCTTTCCCTGGCCCGCGACCTCGACGGCGCCAACCGCTGGGACCGGCTCGATGAAATCACGGCCCTCTACGCCGAAGTCCTGGCCGAACTGGCGCCCCTGTGCGAGTGGATACAGTTGGAGGAACCGATCCTCTGCGCCGACCTGTCGGCAGAGGCCCGACGGGGTTTTCCGACCGCCTATGAAACCCTGAACCGCGCGGCCGGACCGGCCCGCCTCCTCCTCGCCACCTACTTCGAGCGGCTTGACGAAAACCTCGATCTGGCGATTGACTCGGGCTGCGCCGGACTGCACCTCGACCTGGTTCGGGGACGGGCGTCCCTCGAAAGCGTCCCCGAACGTCTCCCCGACGACATGACGCTTTCCGCCGGGCTGGTGGACGGACGCAACATCTGGAAGACCGACCTGAACCGGGCGCTCGACACCCTGCGCCCCCTGGCCGAACGCCTCGGGCCGGATCGGCTCATGGTCGGCTCGAGCTGCTCGCTCCTCCACTCGCCGGTGGATCTGGAGTGCGAGCCACGGCTCGACCCGGAAGTCAAGCAGTGGATGGCGTTTGCCACGCAGAAATGCCGCGAGGTGGCCCTGCTGGGTGAAACGTTGGAGGGTCAGGATCGCCACGCGGAACTCCAGGCCAACGCGGAGGCGATGGAAAGCCGCCGATGCTGCGCCCGCACTGACTGCGCCGAAGTCCGAAACCGCTGCGCCGCCGTGACCGAAGATCAACTGA
>DAOPYU010000435.1:0-3931 GCA_035353095.1 Candidatus Sumerlaeota bacterium
TGTCCCCGGATTTCCGCGAGTCGAACTGTTTTATCGCGAGGGAAGGCATTGACAGGAGGCAAGGGGGGAAGGTATCATCGAGACGTTTGATGCAGTTGAATCGCTTGTCACGTGTTGTCTGAAGAGACGAAGGGTTTTCTATCTTGAAAACGGAGGCGTCTGCCGTGGGTGGGACTGTTTCTCCTGGTAACGAGGAATCTGCGCATCGGCCGGTGGGGGCTGGCTGGTGGAGAGTGGCGCTGATCCTGCTGCTGGTCGGGCTGCTGGTGCGCTCCGTACTGGCCTCGGGCGGTGAGGGTTTCACCACCGGGTCAGTTCAGGCGCTGTACCTCAGTTCCTACGACCAGCGGATGACCTGGTGCCGGGAGATTCTCCGGGGGATCGAGGAGACGCTTCAGCCCGATTCGAACCACATCGTGCTGGATGTGTTCAACATGGACTCGAAGCGGTACCGGGAACCGGCCTATTTCGACCGGATTCGCGACCTGCTCGCGGAGAAGTACCGGGGCGCCCGCTTCTCGCTGCTTCTCTGTTCCGACAACAACGCCTTCGATTTCCTGCGCCGGTATCGCGATTCACTTTTTCCGGGTGTGCCGGTCGTTTTCTGCGGAATCAACGATTACCAGGACGAGCAAATCAGGGACCTGAAGGGCTTCACCGGGGTGGCCCAGGTGTTTTCGATTCGGGAGACCGTCGAGACGATTCTGCGTCTGCACCCCGACACGCGGGAAATCTTCATGGTCAACGATTTTCAGGAATCGGGCCGCCTGAACCAGCGGGACATGCGGCGAGAACTGGCCGATCTGCAGGACCGGGTCCAACTGACGGACAATGAGGATCTCCCTGTCGCGAAACTGCACGAGCAACTGGCCGCCCTGCGCGTGGGAACCGTCGTGTTGCTGGGCGTCTATTATGTGGACCGGAGCGGGCGGTATTTTACCGAGGACGAAGTCCGGCGCCAGCTGGCCGCCGGGTGCCAGGTCCCGGTCTATACCCTGCACGAGTTCTATGTCGGGGAAGGAGTTCTGGGGGGCGAGGTGCTCAGTGGCTTCGCGCAGGGCGAGGCTATGGCCCGGATGGCCCAGCGGATTCTGAAGGGCGAAGATCCCGACTCGATTCCCGTCCTCAAGACCGGTGTCAACCGGCCGGTGTTCGATTACCCCCAGATGGCCCGATTCCACATTGCCCCGAAACAACTGCCGGCGGATTCGGTTATCGTCAACAAGCCGTTTTCGCTTTATGAAATGTACACGACGGAGATCTGGGCGCTGGCGGGACTCTTCGTGGCCCTGCTGCTGCTGGTCGCCCTGCTGGTGGTGTATATCCGCCTGCGGGCCCGCGCCGAGCTGGAATTGCGCGCGAACGAAAAGCGTTTCCGCCAGCTGGCCGATGCTTCTCTGGAGGGGATTCTGATCCATGACGGGGAGAAAGTTCTGCTGTTCAACGACCTGTTCCTCAGCATGTTCGGTTACACGGCCTCGGAAATCATCGGGCAGAATGTGGTGGACCTGATCATCGCGCCGTCCGGCCGCAAGGGGGTGCAGAAACGGATCGAGGAGAGTCTGGAAACGCCCTACCGGACCCAGGGGCTGCGCAAGGACGGCACGGAGTTCCCCCTCGAGGTCCGGTTGCGTTTCCTCGACTACGAGGGCCGGCGGGTTCGGGTGGCGGTGCTGCGCGACCTGACCCAACAGAATCAGATCGAGGAGCGTCTGATCCAGAGCCAGAAGATCGAGGCCATCGGGACCCTGGCCGGCGGCATCGCGCACGATTTCAACAACATCCTGTCGGCCATCCTCGGCTATGCCGAACTGGCTCGGCAGGAGGTGCCCGAAGGGTCCGAGATCGAGGGCGACCTGGAGCAGATCCTCCAGGCCGGAACGCGCGCCAAGGACCTGGTGCGGCAGATTCTGGCGTTCAGCCGCCAGACGAAGTCGGAGACCGCTCCGGTCAACCTGGCCGCGCTGGTCAAGGAAACCATGAAGATGCTCCGGGCGACGCTCCCCTCTACGATCGAGATTCAGACGGCGATCGAGAGCGATTCCTACGTCCTGGCCGACCCCTCCCAGATCCACCAGGTCATCACCAACCTGGCCACCAACGCTTCGCTGGCCATGCGCGAGAGCGGGGGACGGCTCGACCTGACACTGCGCGATATCGAACTGACCCGGGACGAGTCGCTTTCCTATCCCGGCCTCGACGCCGGGAAATACATCCGCCTTTCGGTCAGCGATACCGGCTGTGGCATGACCCCCGAAGTGCGCAGCCGCATTTTCGAGCCGTTCTACACCACCCGCCCCCGGGGCGAAGGGACCGGCCTGGGCCTCTCGACCGCGCTGGCCATCGTCCAGCGCTTCGGCGGGATCATCACCGTTTACAGCGAACCGAATGTCGGCAGCACATTTCAAGTGCTGCTGCCCCGGATGCTGCGGGAGATCGAGCGGGTCGAAGAACAGGAAAAGAAGCCGCTGCCACGTGGGATGGAACGGATTCTGGTCGTGGACGACGAGGCCTTCCAGGTGGATCTGGCCACGAAGATCCTCGGGGGACTGGGCTATCACGTCACCGCCGTCGACAGCAGCGAGCAGGCGCTTGAACTGTACCGGAAGAATCCCCGGGCGTTCGACCTGGTCATCACCGACATGACCATGCCGGGCATGACCGGCGATGTCCTCATTGCGCGCCTGCGCGGGATCCGGCCGGACGTGGCCGTGATGCTCTGCTCGGGCTACAGCGAACGGCTCTCGCGCGACAAAATCAAGGCGCTCGGCGTCCGCGCCTTCGCCATGAAACCCCTCCTGGTGCGCGAACTGGCCGAAAAGGTCCGCGAAACGCTCGACAACCTCTGATTCCCGGTTTCGGGTGGCAAAACGCAAGAAATCAGAACCCTTCAATTCGCCCCCGGACGGCACCTGCGAGAAGACGTTCTTTTCGCAATCCTTCTGCCTGAAAACCGCAGTTATAGCGTTTGCCAGATGGAATCAGCGAATGGATTTTCCTTCCGGCTCAGCCTCTTTTCCGTCATTCCCGCGCAAGCGGGAACCCAGGGCCGGGATGTTCCGCGTTTGATCCCCATTTTCCCCGGTTTTCTCTCTTTTTCGTCGTTCACGCGCCTCTGGGTCCCCGCTTTTCGCGGGGATGGCGAACAAAAAAGTTTTTCAGGGAATACTGAAAATTCTTTTTGGCAAATGTTCTAAAGCGCCAACGGCGCGGGCGGATCGTAGCCTGGGGCAAGCGTAGCGTCGCCCCAGGAAGAAGGTCTCCATTTTCGGAAGGGTTGAAGGCCCGTCCGATCGAGATGGGGAAAAATGTCTGGAGAGAACGGGATTTCAGCCCTCGTGAAAACAACCCGGTCTGTTCCTGGAGCGATGCGCCAGACTACAATGGCTCGCGCCGTTGGCGCTTGACGGAGGTTTTCTCCCTCCCCCTCTAATTTTTTAGATGATTCCCCTTGACACGCGAAAACCCTCCGGGTATATCCTCTAATTCAGTAGAAGGAATACCCGGAAAATACAGGAGGTCCGTATGGCTCGGCCCGCTTCCCCCCACCCAACCGAACTCGAGTTGGAAATTCTCAAGGTCCTCTGGCGACAGGGGCCCTCGACCGTCCGCCAGGTGCGCGAGGCGCTCGCCCCCGCGCGCAAACTGGCCCACACCTCGGTCATCACGATCATGAACATCATGACGGACAAGGGCTACCTCGCCCGTGATGCCGAAGGGAACACCCATATCTTCCGCGCGAAGGTCAGCGCACAGGTTGTCCGCAAGCGGATGCTGGGCGACCTGGTCCGCCGGGCGTTCGACGGCTCGACGCTCGCCATGATCCTCAACCTGCTCGATTCGTCCGAATTGAAAGACGGCGAACTCGCCGAGCTGCGCCAGCGGCTCGACGAAAAGCGAAAGGACGCCTGACCATGCCCTTTCTACCCGA
>DAOPYU010000436.1:0-3924 GCA_035353095.1 Candidatus Sumerlaeota bacterium
GGAACATTCCGACCTGCCCCTTCGTGGCGCTGCGCGTGTAATCCACGAAACGGTCCCATTCGTTGGGAGCGGTTTCGGTATTCTTGCCCGAGGCCTGAACCATGGCAATGGGCTCGAGCGACTTCAGGCTGGCCATCTGCGCGGAGACGGTCTTGATCGTGCCGCTCGCCAGCATGGTCGCTTTCCCCTTGTTCTCGAGGAAATCCACGAAACTGGCCGTGGCCAGCGCATCGTAACCGTGGTGACGGCTCGTGCCGTGGACGCGAATGGGCGCGGGATCCGCACCGCTCGAATCCTGATCGTAGTAGCTGCGCACGTGGTTCCACCCCAGGTCAAACAGGTCCTTGCCCGGACCGTTTTTCCAGGTGATGTAGTCCAGTCCCAGTTTGTGGTCGCTGTTGGCCGTCACTTCATAGAACTTGGCATCCACCACGATCTGACTGACCGGAATATCCACCGCCCGCGTAATCTTTTCGGCGGTTCCGGCCAACGCCTCGAAGTCCACCCACGTCACCACGTTGTCGCGTTCGTGGAATTCCGAGAAAGCGTTGGGCGAGTAGAAGGACGCGAACGCATAGATGTCCTTGATGTCGCGATACCGGCCTTCCCAGACCTTGAGCGTTGAACCGTCATCGGTGGCGGTGACCCACTTCCTGTCGAGCGCCTTGATAGCCTGCTGGACATAGGGCCACTGGAACGGCGGGCACACCACATAGACAAACCGTTCCTTGTTCGGGGACTTCTTGTCCAGCACGATCTGGGCATTCCCGCCTTCCATCTTGACGATGGCCCGGGCCGTCTCGCGCAGTTCACGCGTCTGTTCGACCGTGAGATTCTCGATCGGAATCAGGTGGGGCGTGTACTTGTTGAGGTGAACCTTGTTGTTCACCCGGATGATCTCCACATCGCCGTCATCCGGCACGAGGCGCAGTTCTTCATCGGCATACCCGGCCGCAAAGGGAGCGGGACCGACCTTGTTGGCGATCCGGTCACCCGAACCGTTCGAGTAATAGTACGTGGCCCAGCTGCTGGTACCCACCGTTAGAAGGGCGAGCAGCATCAGACCGGCAACACGTTTGGCTTTCAGTCTCATTTGTATCTTTCCTCCTCTGATCTTCTGAATTCGCCTGATGAGTTGCGTGCCGCTCCCGTCACAGGGAGCGCGTCAAACGCATTGGTCTGCCGGCTTACTTGGTTTTTTCCTTGTCCAGCAGATACTGCTCGTAGAAATACTCGTCCTTCGGAAGTTCCGTCTCTTTCTCGCCGGCCGCCTGGTCCATCACGCTCTTCGCCGATTCCGGCGTCGCGCCGCCCTTTTCCAACACCGTGGGCGTGATCACTTCGACCAGACTGGTCGTCTTCGAGGCCGGGGTCTCGTTGCCGAACAGGGTTCCCACCACCGGGATGGAACCGAGCACCGGCACCTTGTTCGACGCCTTGAGCTCGCGCTTGAGCGTCATGCGGCCCAGCACCACTTCCTCGCCGTCGCGGGCGCTCACCTGCGTGTCCACCACCGTGGGCTTGATGAGCGGCACACCCGATCCGTCAAAACCCGTCAGGTTGTTGACGGTCGTCTGAACGGTCAGGTCAATGTTGTTGCGCGCGATCACAGGGGTCACGCTCAGGATCACCCCGGCCTCGGCCACCATCGCCGTATTCGAGCGGGCAGTGTCCACTGCGCTTCCATCCGGGTTCACCTGAACCGGACCCTTGCGCTCCGCCGTGCGGGCCGCCTTGGCATCCGTCGAGATAAACGCCTCATCGCCTTCACGCGTCGTCACCGCAGCCGTCACCACCCGGTCGCCGGCCGCATTGGTCGTGACGGGGTAGTAGAGGATCTCTTCGGTGGTACGAAATTCGGCGGCCACGCCGTTGAGCGCCGTCACCTGCGATTCATTGAGAATCCGCGCCTTCCCCTTGACCAGAAGGAAATCGAAGAATTCGGAGGGGTATTCCACCGAATAGGCGGAAATACGACTGCTCTCCTTGACGGAACTGGTAGGGGTTTTGATATGGCTCTGGGCCTTGCCTTCGGTAAAAAGCGTCTGGCCCGGGCCATTCTTCCACGACATGAAATCCAGGCCCAGCGCCGCATCGTTCGAGGCGTCCACCTCATAGATGCGCGCGGCAATCGAGGCCTGAGCCGTCGGCACATCGTAAGAAGCCGCCGCCTTTTTGATCGCCGCCACACCCGAGGGCGAACCCTGAATGTAGAAACTGTTCGTCTTCGGATCGGGCTTCATGGTGTTGTCGGTCGCGCCGTACAGAAGCAGACTCAGCGGAGGCTGCGGGTCCATGCAACTGCGGTTGCGCAACTGCACGAATTCCCACTTGGTGCCCGACGAATCGGTGATGTCGGCCCGATCGAGCGACTCGACCATCTTGCCGATCGCCTCGAGCTGGTACTCGGGCACCACCACCAGCAGCAGACCGCCCGTCGCGCCCTTTTCGGTGTTCGCATAGGTCGAGAACATCCCGCCTTCCGCCGCCACGGCATCGCGGATGAAGTAGGCGACGTTGTAGGGGTTCGCGTATTTCAGTTCAAACGTCCGGGGCACATAGCGGTTCGACTGGATCTTCTCGTTGCTCGTGAGCACCTTTACGACGCGGGGGGCCTTGTCGATCCCCGAAGCGGCCTTGGCCGATGTGGAATAAGCCACCGCGCCCGACCCCGGCTTTTCGGATTTTCCCTGGCCGGTGTCTTCCCCGGCCTGCGCGACACTCGCCGCCAGACTGAAGACCAGGGCTCCGGCTAACAGTTTTCTCAGCATTCCTCGGTTCCTCCATCCTCAACATACTGTTGCAGGGCCGCAACGGCCCTTGGGCTGTCCATCCAGCCTTCCCTTTCATTCCCATATCTCCTGGTTGCCTGTTTGTACCGACAAGGCCGGGACATTCGAGTCCTTCCCCGGTCATTCCCCCCCGCAGGCTGCGATCCCATTCTTGCCGATACCGCCCATCCTCCCTTCCCGAAATCTCATTGCGTCATTCTTATGCGATTCACGTTCCCCCCGAAACTCCGTTTCGCCAATGTACAGGAATCTCTCTCCCTATCGGTACCTCATCGTGGAGACTTGAAAACTGAAATGCCGAATCCATCCGAAATCTTTTACCTCCCCCCCCTGCCGAAAAGTGGGGACCTATTTCCCGCCCCCCGCGCCTCCGGCGACCGGCGCCGACACTCCCGCCGGAGCGGGCCCGCCAGCCGGCACCCCTCCCTCCACCGGGACGGAGAGTTCCGGAGCCCCAGGAGCCACTCCCTCGGCCGGCCCCGGCGCACCCGCGTCGGGCGTCCCGGCCGGTTGGCCCGGCTGGGCAAAACTCTTCAACGGAGCGGACTTCCGGTCAGACTGCAATTCCTGGAACTGCCGCGTGCGTTCGTCCATCAGCGTTTTGAGCGCTTCCTCCGGCTCGACCGCCAGAGACGGAGCCTGCGACCGCACAAACCCGCCATAAGGACTGACGTAATACCCCGCCCGGCCACCCGCGGCCCGATCCAGCGTCACCCACCAGTCCAACAGGCTCGACTCGGTCTCGACCAGCGTGGCGCGCGCGCCCGTCACCTCGCCGCCACACTTCGCCCGGGCCACCCGGATCGCCTCCTCACGCGTCAGCAGGTCGTTGCCGTCCCGCTGCCAGAGCCGCTTTCCCTTGACCGTGAACTCCACGGGGACCCCACTCTTCTGCGTTTCCTTCTTCGCATCCGCCGTGTCCCCATTGCCCTTGTCGCGGGCCGAAACCGATGCGTATTCGACATACAGGACATACTCCCCTTCGGCGCGTGTCAGGTTTACAAACGCGAACTTTTCGAGCAAACCCGCGCCCGGTTGCAGCGACTCAAACCGGGGCGCCAGGACATCGGCCACCAGGGCGGGTTCCCGGATCACCACCGGCACCCGGCGGTAGATCTGCTCGTCCCCTTTG
>DAOPYU010000437.1:0-3915 GCA_035353095.1 Candidatus Sumerlaeota bacterium
GGTGTGTTTTTCTTCTCTCCGCCTTCCTGAAAGCCCTCTCGTTTGAAGAGTTCGCCATCCAGGTATCGTACTACGGTATTGTGCGTACGCCGTGGGTGGTGATCGGGATCGCCCTCGGCGCGGTGGCCTTGGAGACCGGGTTGGGTGTGGGGTTGATCACCGGACGGAACCGGGCCAGACGGCTCCTTCCGGTTGTGGCGGGTCTGCTCGTGCTTTTCTCATTCCTGATCGCTTACGCCTGGGCTTTCCAAGGACTCAAGGATTGCGGGTGCTTCGGGAAGTACCTGAAAATGACGCCGGGCGTTTCGATCCTGAAGAATGGTGTGTTGTTGGTGTTGGTTGGGATCGCCTGGCGAAAGAAATGCCCGGAATTGGCATGGGAGTATTCCTCCACGCATGCGGGGGCATATTGGCATGTCGCGGCGGCGGTGACCTCGATGGCGGTCGTGGTGGGTGTGTCGCTTTTCTCCCTCAACCGCGCCGAAGCCCGCCACAACCTATTGAGCGTGGGTGAAGCGAACGCACAAACCGGGGAAAACCTTTCCAAACCATCGGATACCCGAGAGTCCCTGGCGGGCGATTCGGACCCGATCCAAACTTCAGGTCCGGCCTCTCCTCCCGCTGTCTCGACACCCCTCTCCTCCTCTTCCGAGTCGCCATCGGCTTCCACCCTTCTTTCGTCCACCGGGGCCAAACCCTCGGGGAAGAGCATCTTTTCCGGCTATTCGGTTGACTTCCCGGAGGGGAAGCGCGACCTGTCCCACGGTCTCTATTTCGTTGCTATGATCAGCGACTCGTGCGAAGAATGCGCCGCGATCGTGAAAGACCTGAACGCGCTTTCGGAGAATAAAGATCTCCCGCCCCTTCTGGCGTTCGTCCTCGGGGAAGGGGAAACGCTCACCCGCTTCCGCGACACCTACCAACCCCGGTTTCCCACCCAACTGATGCCCGCCCTCGAATTCCTGGATCGCATCGGCACCGCCCCTCCCCGCTTCTACCTGGTGAAGGACGGCCAGGTCCTCCACCAATGGGACGCAAAACGCCCTCCCAGCGATGTAGATGTATTGGAGGCTGTTCTCAATGTGGATATGGGTTTAGTCATGTCTTGTTGTTTGTCGCGTTCAATCTTGGTCTGATCCGATTTCAGCAAAACGAGTCTCCGAGTTCAGAAAATCTACTATCTGCCCAGCGATCAGTTCCTGGGTATCGTTCTTCTTTTCCCGGAGAGAGCATTCCCAGATCACCATAACCCGCCAGGATTTTTCCAGCAGGGTCGCTACGTTGCGTTTGTCCCTACTGACATTCTCTTGGAATTTGGTAAGCCAGAAACCCCGGCGAGATGCCGGAGTG
Source organism: Candidatus Sumerlaeota bacterium (assembly GCA_035353095.1). GTDB lineage: Bacteria > Sumerlaeota > Sumerlaeia > UBA8349 > UBA8349 > DAOPYU01. The sequence goes on from DAOPYU010000437.1 coordinate 1,351, forward strand.
GTTGTTGCCCGGCAGCCATGCCGGTGCCAGAAGCATCCGTGGACGAAAATGACTGCGCGATATCTTGGCAGAACGATATCCGGCTTTCCGGGGAGATCCTTCCTGTGAAGTCGGTACCGATATCCGTTCGCCCAGAGCCATCCGCGTACCATCATCTCAGGCCGGGTATCTTTCCCCCGGATTCTGGACATGTTAAAACTGCGCTGCTCAGGCGAGTGGACATCCATTATTGAAAATCTCCCGTTTGTACTGCCGGAGGATCAAGGAAATGTACAAAATCGATGTCGGGTTGGCCTTGACGGGCATAGTATGCCGAGAAACGCGCTACCATGTCCTTCACAAAAGAGGGCGAGATCTGAATTGCAGGCTTCTCGAATCTCTCATTGAACTCCTCGCTTGACAGCGATGAAAGTTTTCTGAAATTCAGGAAACCACCCTCAAAGAAGTCTGTTTTGGGAAGCCAGTGATAATAGAGTGACTTCTTGTTCCTGTATGCTTTCTCCAGATCTTGCTTCTGGCTCTTACTGAGACCAGTGGCTGGATAACCTGGAAACAATGACACCTGTGAGTCAATTTCCACCATGAGAATTCTGTCCGTATTACATTCGCCGTTATCGCGGATAATGAGATCACAGGCCGGATTCATGACCACAAACCTTTGCTCACTGCGTTTTTCCTTAACAATGCTACCGGTCCGGATTTTGTCGGTGAGAGGTGGGGTCAGATAAACTTCCTCTGGAAAACAGCGATTTCCATCATCATCGAGAAGCTGAAGCAGGTGACTCAAGGCGTGGCGGAGCAACGCTTTTTCGGTCCTGGAGGGATCTGTTTGGCCATACGCCACCCATTTGTCTTTTTGCGGAAGAAGGTTTTCCCGGAACACCTTACTCAGGGTTTCCTCGATAATGCCACGGCCTCCCATGATGCGCGTCAGACCGGTATTGTGAATCCCCCAGAAACGATCCAGCAGATCAGCGTATCCTGAGCCGGGATCACCTTTTTTGAACACTCCGATGTAAGCGAAATCCAAATCGGCAGCATCAGGTGTGCCTGTAAGTATGGCCACCGGTATTCTGAGGTGTGATTCTGCAATCCGACGGACCACCTGGTTTCCTTCATCGCCCTGATCGGCAAGCCTCAGATCTCGGACAATCCTCCGGCCCCGGCGAATAGATCCAGGAATTTCAGTCGTCTATTCATGTTCTAACCTTTGTTTTTCTTATTCACCGGGGGCACAGAAATCCGCCGTTATGCACAGACAAATAGCCGAAGGCAGAGCGCTTGCGTTTTTCTTTGTCCTGTTGTACCTGATCTATTTTCGGCATAAACCCTATTATCTTCCGCAGAGAGAGTCTTGTGTCCTTTATCCATCTGGGTAGGAATCTCTCTCGTCATGGCGGTCACTCACCCATGTACAGACATAATAGCGTGTGTTATGGCGCATGCAACCCCAAAGACAAGAAGAATGGATGTCTGTGTCAGACCGAAATTGGAATGTCCCTTGTGAGACGCGATTGGAATAGGCAAATAGCATCTCAAGATGGCCACCAGCCACAGGTAGAACCGACGTCGATAGGTGGCTGTATTTTTGAAAAACCTCAGTTGTCAGGATTGTTCATTGACCTGTGATCGAGCCATAATACGGTGGCATAAGGAATCCGTTCTGGGACAAAAACCCTCCAACAGTGTGGTTGGGTAGACATAGTCTATCTGTTGTACCCATAAAATGGCGTTCGTGAACGGATTGTTGATGTCTTGGAAGATGTGATATATTCTATCATTTATGAATGGGCTAGTCAACGAGATGGCGGAAGTCTCTGTCCCTAATACAATGGCTGTTAACGTCCAGTCAGCCGACGGTGTTCCTCATTCAAACCCATACTCGACGCATTCCGGCAGAGTCTGGATATCGAACACCCGTGCTGTCCCTTCATTCATTGCCTCGATTTGCCACCCAGACATGGAAGCGCCCGAGCCATCGCGGATGGCTTCCACCAGAATGGCCCGTTCAGAAGCATAGACCAGCAACCGCCGCCGGGCGTTCCAGGCCAGGAAGAGGGGTCGCTCTCGCCGGATGAGGAGGACCATTTCGGGGGAGGCTGCCCATGCCACGACGGCGGCGATGTCGCCCGGACACCGCCCCATGTCGCCCAGCAGTCCTACCGCATCAATACCCTCGGGCCGCGCATGCCGCCGGGCCAACCGCAGGAGGATCTCGCTGTCCACGCCCCACCGCCGAACCAGCCCGAAATGCCTGAAGCAGCGCTCCACCTGCGGGATGTTCCCGTTGTGGGTGAGCAGAATAGCATCTTCTCCGGCTCCGTCCGACAGCGGGTGGTTGTTCCGGTTGTCGAGATGGGAGCCCTGAGTGGGCCAGCGCGTGTGTCCCATGAGTAACGTCGTCGTGGCGGGAATTGACGCCTGCCACTCCTCATATTCCTGCCCGGTGACGAACCGCGAAGCGGGCTGCGGGGCTTTGTAGAGACAATAGGCGCCGGACGCGTCGAGCCAGGCCGTGCCACTGGCGTGGGGCCCCCGGTGCTCGCTCAGAACGAGCAACCGGGT
>DAOPYU010000438.1:0-3914 GCA_035353095.1 Candidatus Sumerlaeota bacterium
AGGAGATTGGCGGTCCCGGGAACCGATTTCACCCATAAAAAAATGGGCGTTTTATGGAGGGCGGGTGTTTCGTCCGCCTATGAGGAAGGCCGGGGTGCTTCAACTGCGTTTTTTAGGATGAGCGGATGGCGTATCTGTCGGCTTTCGTTTGACGGGAAGACGGGGATTGTTCCATACTCGACGCAGTTCATGAGCGGGAGGGATAAGGAGCGCGGACGGTGCGGATTACGGGGTTGAGTGTGGCCATACTGGTGGGATGCTTTGGGTGGGCGGTTCTGTTCGCGCACGCGCAGGATCCCGCTGCGCCCACCAGTCCGACCCTGGGGACGGAGCCTCCGGCCGCAGCACCGCCCGAGGCCGCCGAGCCACCTAAGACCACCCCGCCGGTCGAGGAAATCCCCTCCGAACCGATCCCGGAGAAGCCCCAGGCTCAGGATGGGTTGGTGGCGCCGCTGGGGTTGACGGATGTCCACTACCTGCTCCAACGGGTTCAACTGCTGGTGGAAAGCAACACGACCACCGCGCAGCTGGCGCGTTATCAGAAAGAAGCGATTTTCTGCCTCGACCAGTCGCGCCGCTACATGGAGCAGGTTTTGCGCGGACAGGCCGAATCGGTGACGTACCGGTGGACCGCCGTGAATTACAACCACATCCATCCCGGTCCGGCTCAGTACCGGGATTTTTCGCCAACCGCACCTGTTGCGGGGGTCATGGCCCTGCGGCTCCGGACGGGCGAAGTGTCCGGTCCGGCCGCGCGCCGTGGTGCAATCTATGTCGAAGAGATCGAGATCACCGATTCGGACGGAGAAGTCACAACGCAAACGGTCAACCGGTGGGTGGCCCCCAATCGCTCCCGGCACGAGGTGGTCTATCTTGACCGCCCGGTCACTCTGCGGGCGTTGTGGCTGCGGGCGCATCACGAGGGGGAACTGCGATACCGGTTGTATGTCGAGGCCGGGGTACCCGATCCTCCCGATTATCCCCGCGAAGTTGTCACCCTCCTGAGGGGAGCCCTGGGCGATCTTGAAAAGGGGGATCTGAACGCCTTGCAGACCCGGATCGTCCTGGCGCGCGAGCGCCTGGGCGAGTTCCAGGAATCCTACGCCCCCCCCCACAACATCCTCAAGAACCGCAAGATGAAGAGACTGAAGGAAGACGGAGAGCGCAGGAAAGAAGAGGGGTGGGAGGAGTCTGACCCGTCGTCAAAAAAAGAGGAGGGACACGATCCGTCCCTCCCGTGATGAGTGGAATATCCCCTGTCTCTATTTCAGGTTTGTGCCTTCCTTTGCAATGCGTGACTGGATCAAATGGATTGCCAGCCGGGCCGCCTGACGAATCGGATAGGTGATGTGGTCCGGCACCACCGGTCCGTCTTCGATCGTCTGTCGGGGAACAAACGCCATTTCCGGTTCCTCCATCTGCTTTCGGGTCAGGTTGAGATATTCGTTTCCCCACCGTTCGTGCCGGGAAAACCCCAGATAATCTTCGTAGCAATACGGGTCAAAGTCGGCCAGTTTCTTCAGGAACGGAAGGTCTTCCTTGTTCCCAGACTGCCCCATGATCTCCACGGCGTACATACGCAAGTGAGGGAACGCGCGATTGCGTTCGCATTGCAGGAGTTTGACCAGCGCCGGACGCTGGCAGAGAAACCGGTCTCTTTTTGCGAGAACGACGACCAGGCAATCTCGCGTCGGACCCGCCGGTAATGTTTCGAGAACCCGCTTCAACTGACAATTGACATCCGGACCCTTCAGTGAGGAGAGAATCCAGATACCGTTGCAGTAACGACCGTCAGCGCGATTGCCGAATGAATGCTGGGAAATGACGGTTCGCCGGTTGGCGTCCCGCCATTGCGAGGGCGCCTGAAGGTCGTCAAGCGCCGCCTGAATCTTGCGGTCCGTAAAGTTGCCGGAAGGATCGTCCATCAAAACGTTCCACGCATCCCCCCGGGTGATTTCGTTTCCAATCCAGCGGAACACGAGCGGAAACAATTCCTCATCCAGCGCGAGTCCCCTCACCACCTGCACGCCTTGGATGTTTTGAGCTCGATCCGGCGATTGGAGTAAAGCCAGGCCAAGAGTTCTTCGGGCCTTCCGTGCCTGTTCCGTATCAATTCGTATCAAGGTGTTGAAGTAACCCATCGAAAGACTCTGGAAGGGTTTTTCCGTCTGCAGGTCCTGCCGAATGGCTTGGACCAGGGGCGCCACGGCCTCATCCCCCCGCTTCCCCAGTTCCGTAAGCGCGATTTGGCGGACCGAATCGTTCGAGTTTCCGGTCGGTGACGTTTTCGCCAGGGCAATCAATTCCTCGACACTCAGGGGTACGGCCGTATTCGGCGGAGCGCGTCTCACGATTTCCAGAATCGCCGCCTGAGCCTCCGTTCGAATCGGATAGGTGATCCATTTCTGTCGCTCATCGAAATTGAAGGAAGACTCGACCGCTATCCCCTCGCGTTGCTTCACCTGGTCCGGAGTGGGATTGATAATTTCGTCCTGCCAGTGTTCGTAGCGGATGACGCCGTTGTATTGTTCCAGCCAATAGGGGTCGGAGGCTTTCAGTTCTTTGAGGAAATCCAGATCCCTCGTTTCTCCGTGCCAGGCAAAGGCCTTGAGAGCCGCGAGGCGCAGATTGGGGAAGGTTCGGGTCCGTTCGTTTTGGAGTACGGCCATCAGCGTGGGTCGTTGACTGCCGATCTCACCCCGCATGGCCAGCGCCACTCCCAGACAGTCGCGCTCGACTCCATCCGGCAAGGATGTCATCTCCCGGCGGATTTCATCGCCGGTTCCCCGGGCATTGAGTGTTCGCAGGTATTCGACAATCTTCTCGTAGTGCCGGTCCGCACGATTGCCAAACCGATGGACATCGCTGTCAGTTCGAATTGCCGCATCCGGCCAGGTCGCCGCGATCTTGAGGCATTCCACCGCCCCCCGCACCCGGTAACCAAGCGTTTCCTCAGACGGATCGTTCAAGAAAACAGCCAACGCTTCCGACAGATCGAAATCCTGGCGTATCTGCTGAAGGGTCAGGGACGCCAGATTGTCAATCCGTTCCGGTCCTCCAATCCGTGAGAAACCAAGCGCTTTCTGTGTGGGATCGTTCGTCCGAAACAGCGGCAGGCACAACTCCTTGAGGGCCTTCCGGGCCTTGGGGGTCTGGATGCCTCTCAGGGAACTGAATAAATCGTTCAGGAACTCTTCATGAGGCGTTTCCTGTCGTTCTTCCTCGTGGATTGCCCCAACGATGGACTCAATAGCGGAGTCGCCCCGGTACCCGAGTTCATTCCGGGCCGCCCGGCTTTCCCGACTGGCCTGGAGAAAGCGCCAGTCCCAGGTGGTTTTCAGGGCCGGGTCGAGCGTATAAACCTTTCGAACCATCTGAACCAGATCCCCGGGACTCAGACAGGCGAATGAATCCTCGGCCTTCGGTCCTTCCGGTATCGTAGCTGACCCAATGACCGGAAAAACAAAACTCAACACGAATACCCCGATCGCCCGTTGGAACGCCACACCCCGCATGTTTCTCATGATCGTTCTCCCGTCTCAGAAGTCGTGCCGTTCACTCCACTTCTATATCCGGTAACCGGAGACGGGAAAAACCATTCTGTTTGATGCACGAATTTTTTATCCTAAAAACAGCAGTTGAAGCCATAACCTTTGAAATTCAAACACATTGAAACACCCGACGGGTGATTCCCGGAAGCATGGGTTCAAGGTAGTCGGTAAGCGCCAAAGGCGCGGATTTATACCAGCCTGGGGCATCGCCCCAGGAACCGGTCGGTTTTTTCATATCAGGGCTGAAAGCCCGTACTATCAAGGTCTTTTTCCTCTTTTTCATAGTCCGGGCCTTCAGCCCTTGCAATGGAAGGGACACCTTTCCTGGGGCGACGCTTCGCTTGCCCCAGGCTGGTATAAATC
>DAOPYU010000439.1:0-3907 GCA_035353095.1 Candidatus Sumerlaeota bacterium
AATCATCAACAGGGAAAAACCCATCAGCGGGAACAGAATGATCGCCGTCAGAAACGAGTGGGTACAATAGAAGGTGACGGGAATTACGATCAGGCACAGGACAAAAGAGATCAGGAAGCCGGGCCGCCTGCCGAACCGCTGGGCCACCCAGGAAAAAAGCATCACGCCCAGAAAACCACCCGCGTTCTGGGCCATGATACAAAGAGCCATCTTCTGATCCACATTCTTGGCCAGTTCCGGCAGGTTCTGCGGATTCAGCGCTCCCCGGATCAATTCCGCCGACCAGGTTCCGATCCCCCAGAACCCCACGACTCCCACCGCGGCCAGACTCACGCCGATCAGGGTGTTGCGCAGCAGGGTGCGTTCCTGAAAGAGGCGCAGGATGTTCCCCATTTCCTCTCCCGCGCTCTTGCTTTTGTTCCAGGCTTCCGGTTCCTTGATGAAAAACTGGATGATGCCAACCAGAAAAGCGGGGATGACCCCGACGGCGAAGACCCAGCGCCAGCCCCATTCCGGATTGGCGCCGACGTAATAGTAGATGACTCCGGCCATGATGTTGCCCACGGCGGACATGGCCTGAACGATGCTCAAGGCCATGACGCGGGCGTGCGCCGGGAAGGTTTCCGCGACCAGCGAAGCGCCCGCCGCAAATTCGCCGCCCACCCCCAGACCGGTAATGAATCGCAATATAATAAATTGAATCGGGCTTTGCGCCAGACCGCTCAGGCCGGTTCCTGCGGCATAGATCAGAATGGTCACGGACATGGTCCGTGTCCGACCGAGTCGGTCGCCGACCATGCCGAAAAAGAGGCCACCGACCGCCCATCCGATGATCAGGCATGTTTGGGCGATTCCAACCCAACCATCCGCTTCTTTTGTCACCATGACCTGGGTAAACGCCGGGTCCGATTGGTGGACAATCTGGACCAGTTCTTTCAAGGCTGGGGTCTTGGCCTGGACGTAGAGCCACTGGTCCATGGTGTCGAACATCCACCCGCAGCAGGCAATGGCCAGCACCAGCCAGTGGTACCAGGTCAGGCCCTCTGTCCAGCGTTTTTTCACCAGGGGGATTTCATTCTGGGCCATGGATCCGTCTCCGTTCCTCTGAGTCCTGTACGGTTTGTCGGCGTTCCTCAGGCAGGACGCCGGAGGGAGGCTGATGGAATTGCGGTTGATCCTACTGGCTGGTTTGCCGGAGTACAAGCCCTTTTTGCCGGAAATTGACTCGTGTATGGAAAAATCGAAGAGGTGACCCCTTGAGGGTGGACCTGTAAATTGACAGCCAGAATGGCGACCTGTATAATCCGTATTTGTCTGGAAGTATCCGGGATATCGGCGGATCGGAAATTTGCGATCGGAAAAGAAGAGGGACTCATGCGGAAGCGGTCGGAGGGGATTGGCCTCGGAGAGAGGCGCATTCGAGGGGCCGGGTGGCTGGTCGCGCTTTTCTCCCTGTTGTGGGCGCCGACGGTTTCGGCGCAGGTGGTGATCAACGAAATCCATTACGATCCGGATGTGAAGAGCGAACGGGTTGAATTCATTGAATTGTATAATGTGAACTCCCGTGTTGTGGACTTGAGCGGGTGGTCCTTCACGGATGGGATCGCCTACACGTTTCCGGCAGGGATCCAACTGCCGGGGAACGGTTATCTCGTAATTGCTCAAGACCCGGCGGCGGTCCAGGCCAAATTCGGCGTCGCGGCGGTGGGACCCTTCTCCGGATCTCTGAACAACGACGGGGAAAAACTGGTCTTGCGAAACAAATCGCTGGAAGTCGTGGATGAAGTGGAGTACGGGTGCGGCTTCCCGTGGCCGACCGCTTCGCGCGGCGGGGGACACTCCCTGGAGTTGATTCACCCGGCTCTCGACAACAACCTGGGCGGAAACTGGCGGCCGTCTGGAGGGTATGTCGAGGGGATTTCGGTCACGATTTTTTCGGAGGGGTCCGAGTGGTCTTATCGGAAAGGGACCTCCGAGCCCTCCTCTCCCACGCTTTCGGCCTGGCGGCAGCCGGCCTTCGCCCTCGATGACACCTGGCTCAGCGGCACGGCCAGCATCGGCTATGGAGAAGGATTCGTAAACACGAACCTCTCCGATATGCAGAATAAATATTCCACGGTCTATTTCCGGAAAAAGTTCACGGTTGAGGAACCGGCACAGATCACCTCGCTGGTTCTGCGCGCCCGGTTTGACGACGCCATCAATGTCTGGATCAATGGCCATCCGGTTCTTTCCGTCGGAGCCTACGACTTCGAGCAGGCCTGTACCGCGTTGGCCCGGGACAACCGGGGGGACGAACAGGCCTTCCAGGATTTTCAACTGCCCAATCCGATCGATTATCTGATAGCGGGTGAGGAAAACGTCATTGCCGTCCAACTTCTGAACGTCACGCTGGAGAGTTCGGACGCCACGTGGGATGCCGCGTTGATCGCCGGGCCCGTGGTGGACGCAAAACCCACGCCGGGGGCGGTCAACTCGGTCTATTCCACGCAACCCCCTCCCTGTCTGCGCCAGGTGGAGCATTCGCCCAGGCAACCCGCCTCAAATGTTCCCGTGACGATTTCGGTCAAGGTGACTTCGCCTATCGCGATCGCCTCGGTGACGCTGGATTACCAGCTGGTCAACCCGGGCGCCTATATCCGCATCACCGATGCCGAGTACCTGACTCAGTGGACGACGCTGGTCATGCACGACGATGGGCTGAACGGGGACGCGGTGGCGGACGACTCGGTCTATTCGGTCCAGATCCCCGCGAACCTGCAGACCCACCGGCGTCTGGTGCGGTATCGCATCACGGCGTCGAGCAGCAACGGTCAAACGGTGCGGGCGCCCTACTCGGACGATGAGGTTCCCAACTTCGCCTACTTCGTGTACGACGGAGTACCCGCCTGGACGGGCGCTTACAATCCCAATGGGGCCGCTCCCGACAACACGAAAATGACGTTCGATACGACGGTCATGAACTCCCTGCCTGCGTATCACCTGATTTCGCGTTCGAAGGATGTGTTCGATTGCCAGTACAATCCGAACTACTACAGCCGTCTCTACACGTTCACGGGCGCGCTCGTGTACGACGGCGAGGTGTACGACCACGTGTGGTACCGCATCAAGGGGGCGGGTTCTACCTATGTCGTCGGCAAGAACAAGTGGAAATTCAATTTCCCGAAAGGGCATGCCTTTCAGGCCCGTGACAACTACGGGAAGAAATACGGAGAGAGGTGGGACAAACTGATCTTCTCGACCGGAACCTGTCCCTGGTGGCAGTACCCGCATCCGGGAGGAACGTGGGATCAGGGGACGGATGGGATGGTCTTGAACGAAGCGCTCGGGATGCGTTTCTTCCAACTGACGGGTGTTCCGGCCAGCAACACGAACTTCGTGCATTTCCGCGTGATCGACATGCCGGCGGAGTCCGACCCGGCCAATCAGTATGAGAGCGATTTCTGGGGACTGTACATCGCGATTGAACAGCCGGATGGGCGTTTTCTGGACGAGCGCGACCTGCCGGACGGAAACCTGTACAAAATGGCCGGCGGGGACAGCCATCTCCTGAACCAGGGACCGTCCGACCCGGTGGACCTGTCCGATCTCAACACGTTCATGAGCTACGATACCGGCTACAACAAGACCAATCCCCTTCAGCCGTTCTCCTGGTGGGAAAGCAATTGCAATCTCCCCTTGTATTACAGTTACAACGCGGTGTCGGTGGGGATCAACAACGCGGACCGGCGGCCCGAGTGGAATTGCCTGTATTACCGCAATCCCCAGACCGCGCAGTGGGCGATGTTGCCGTGGGATCTCGATCTGTCGTTCGAATATGGTCCCCATTACACGGATATGGAGCACTGGCGCAATGTTCTGAACTATGAACAGGCCGCGATTGCCTATGCCAACCGGGCGCGCGAGC
>DAOPYU010000440.1:0-3896 GCA_035353095.1 Candidatus Sumerlaeota bacterium
AACTGCTGGGCGCGGCGGAAACCTTTGAAAAAGTGGGCCTGCTGGCGGAAGTGGTGCCGCTTTACCAGACGGCGATCGGGATCAGTCCGGAAAACCTGTCGTGGCGCCTGCGGGCGTTGCGCAACCTGTTGACGCTGGAGCGGACCGGGGACTATTGCGAACTGGCGCAGGAAACATTACCGGTGCTGGAAAAGCAGGCGGAGACCGACGAGGCCCGGGCGGCGATGGCGGAGTTGCTCGACGCGGCCGAGGCGCTGGAAAAACAGGGCCTGCTCGAGGAAGTGGCGCCGTTCTACCAGACGGCGGTCGTTCTGGCGCCGGGAAATCTGGCGTGGCAGATGCGGCGGCTGCGCAACCTGCTGGCGCTGGGACGGACGGACACGTATTGCGAAGTGGCGCCGGAAACATTGGCGTTGCTGGGAAAACAGGCCGCGACCCCCGAAGCCCAGGCGGCGATGGCGGAACTGCTCGATGCGGCGGAAACGCTGGAAAAACAGGGCCTGATCGAGGAAGTGAGACCGTTCTACGACGTGGCGGTCGGGGTGGCCCCGGAGAACCTGGCGTGGCAGTTGCGACGCCTGCGCAATCTCCTGGCGTTGAAGCGGACTGAGGCTTATTGCGACGCGGCGGAACCGGTGCTGGCGCTGCTCGAGAAGAAACCGGGCAAGTCGGAAAGTCTGGCCGCCATGACGGAATTGCTCGAGGCGGCTGAAATATTCGAGAAAGAGAACCGGAGGGCGGAGGTGACGCCTTTCTACGCCACGTCGGTTCTGGTGGATTCGGAGAATCTGTCGTGGCACCTGCGGCGCCTGCGCAATCTGGCGGCGCTGAATCTGTCCGAGGCCTGGTTCGAGGCCGCCCACGAATTGATGTCGTTGCTCGAACATGCGACGGACCTGGACGCCGTTCTGGTGGCGCTCGATGAGCTGGATGCGTATGTGGCGGATAAGCCCGAGGCGTTGACGCACCGGTGCGATTACCTCCTCCTGCGCGCCCGGCGGCTGACGGAAGCCGATCAGGCCACCGAGGCGCGGGATGCGGCGTTCAAGGCCGCCGATCTGTATTACGATGCGGACCAGACGGAAAAAAGCGTGGAGATTCTGGAATCGCTCCTCGAGAACGACCCGCACGACCTGGGGGTGAAGGAGCGTCTGGGAGACTGGTACTTGAGCCTCGACCGGGTCGAGGAGGCTTTGAACTGTTTCCGCTCGCTGGCGCAGGTGTACGCCGAGAATGGCTCCACGGACATGCAGCTCGACATGCTGCTGAAGATTTCGGAAATTGCGCCGGGGAATCTCGAGGTGCTGGGTCAGCTGCTGACGGCGCACGAGCGGATGGGCAACACGCGCGATGCGCGTGAGACGCGTCTGCGGATGGCGGAACTCTTTCTCAGTCAGGGCGAATTCGAGTCGGCGCAGGTTTCGTGCCGGGACGTGCTGGCCGGGGAACCGGAATGTCTGGCGGCGTGGGAGTTGTGCCTGCAGATCCACGAGGCGGCGGGCGATCAGGAGGCCTTCCACCACGATGCCCTCCTCCTGCTGGAAATTCACCTGAAAGCGAACGCTTCGGAAGAAGCCGCGCACCTGATCGAACGACTCGAGGCCTTCTTCCCGGGAGATCCACAGGTCTTTGCCCTGCAGGTTCGGATTTTGTGCCAGGAGGGCAAGTGGGAAGACGCGGTTGCGCTGCTGAAAACGGTTCTGGAGGAATGTGCCGGCGAGAAGGATTTTGCCCGGTCGCTGCGCCTGTTGCAGAGCATCCTGGGGTTGAGTGATTCCCTCGACGAAGAATTGGTGCAGCCCTGGGTGGACGTCTGTTGCGAGACGGGAACGGTTGAGGAGCATTGGGAGGAAATCGAACGGATTCTGAACCTGTCGCAGCGCCAGAAGTCGCTGGGCGACACGGTCAACGCGTTGCGTCAGATCATTGCGTCGGCGCCGGATTTCGAGCCGGCCCGCACGATGCAGATTGCCTTGCTGGAAGAGGGGGGGCTCAACCGCCGGGCCGCCGAGGCCATTCAGGACTGGGCCTGGTTCTGCCGGAATGCCGGTCGGTCGGCCGATGCGTTGCAGCACTATGGGGCGGCGCTGGAACTGCTGCCCGACGATGTGGACCTGCTGGGCGAAATGCTGGCGTTTCGGGTGGAGGCGGGGCTGAAGCCGGGGGGCGCGGACCTGGCGTTGCGCCTGGCGGACCTGCATGAGGCGGCTGGGCTGGTGGCGCAGGCGGTCTGGGCGATCGAGTCCGGATTGAAACTGGATCCGAGGCGCGACGATCTGCGTGAGCGCGCCCTGGCCCTGGACGAGATTCTGGCTTGTCCGGCTCTGCTGAAAAAACGGTATTCCGAGATTTGCGACCGCTACGTCCAGGAAGAAGAGTGGATGAACGCCCAGACGGTTCTGCTCGAGGCGATCCGGCATTTTCCGATGGACCTCGAACTGCGCGGGTCGCTGGTCACTATCCTGGAGCATGTGGGGCTGGAAGAAGAAATTCTGGCGGAGTTGATGAATATCGCCGAGATTCTGTCCGAGACGAACGAGTTTGCGGCGGCGCTCGAAACGGTCAACAAAGCCTTGGAGAAATGGCCGGGCGACGGGCGCGCGCAGGCGATTTATGCCGAGATTCAGGCCCGCATGGGTGACGAAAAGGGGACGGACAAGTCCCGGGGGGCGGCGTCTCGGCATCTGCATGAGGAAGGCGCCTCGCAGACGGGTGAAGAAGAAGAGGAAGGGGCAGTGGTGTTCGATTCTTCTTCGTTGACGATTCTGCCCGTCCTGCCGGACTACACCTTCGAGCATTTCGTGGTGGGCGCCCGCAACAACTTTGCCCATGCCACCGCCCGGGCGATTGCGGCCAATCCGGGGGGCGATTACAACCCGCTCTTCCTGCACGGGGATGTGGGGTTGGGCAAGACCCACCTGATTCAGGCGATCCTGATCGAGATCCGCAACAAGAAGCCGGATCTGCGGGTGCTTTATACCTCGACCGAGGAATTCATCAACGCCCTCATCGAGGCGATCCAGAACAACACGATCCGCAAGTTCCGCGCGCTGTACAAGAGTCCCGATGTCCTCCTGATTGACGACGTCCACGGGTTGGCCGAAAAGGAACGGGCGCAGGAGGAGTTCTTTCAGATCTTCAACTCGCTCTATCAGGCCAACCGTCAGATCGTGATGACCTCGGACCGTCCTCCCAAGGATATTGCGCACCTCGAACGCCGGTTGCGTTCGCGTTTCGGCGCGGGGATCATCGTGGACATCCAGCCACCCGATTTCGAGACCCGCATGGCGATTCTGCGTCACGAAGCGGATGCCCTCGAAGGTCTCCACATCCAGAACGAGGTGCTGCGGGTGCTGGCGCAGCGGGTGGAATCGAACGTGCGGGACCTGAAGAGCGCACTCAACCAGATCGTGGCGCGCATGCGTATCGCGAAACAGGAACCGACCCCGCAGATGGTCGAACAGATTCTGGAGAGCATGGGCAAATCCTGAAAGAATGACCAGCGAGAATGGCCCCGAAGGGGCCGCCCTTGAGTTGCTTCGCAGGCTTGTAAGCCAGCCGTGGGTGACTGAAAGGAACCCACGGAAAGATTGGTTCGATTCCGCACCCTGAAGGGGTGCCCCAAATAGAGAAATCCATATGCACAGGATTGTAAGACCCCGCCGGGGTTTGATGTATGATGGGGATGCGTTCCGCAGGTTCCCTTCGGGATTCCGGAAGGGGTCGAATCTTTTCATAACAGGCCTTCCTGAAAGAGAAACAGAGTGGGAGAGCCGCGCATGACGGATCGGCAGACAGAATGCGCGGCTTTTCACTTGGACGCGACGGGGTCGGAACCGGCGGCCGGAAGTCCGTGGTTCGGTGCGCCCCTGGCGTGGGTTCTTCTGGCCCTGGTG
>DAOPYU010000441.1:0-3880 GCA_035353095.1 Candidatus Sumerlaeota bacterium
GCCGTCCCGGAAAAACAGAACCCTTTTTTTGCGGTTTTCACCTGAAATCCGGTGTGAGTGCCCCAAGGCGCCGATCCGGCAGATTCCCGGAAAATCCAGCCCTCCCGGGTATCCCCATTCTCTATAATAAGCAACGCAAACTCTGCTCCCGGCCCCCCGATGCACTTTTTTCGGGTTTTATTTGACAATTCCCGGCGTGAGTGAGACGGTATGGGATTGTGACAGTCTGACCCGAGTGTCCTTTTCCGCAAATTGTGTGCATGCGGTGGAAAAGGGAGCCACGCTACGGCAGGAATAACTTAAGGAGACACAAGAACATGGCAGGCAAAATGGTAATGATCGACGGAAACACGGCGGCGGCCACCGTAGCCCACGCCACCAACGAGGTCTGCGCGATTTACCCGATCACGCCGTCCTCGAACATGGGAGAGACCGCGGACGAACTGAGCGCCGCGGGCGTTAAAAACATCTGGGGCACCATTCCGGATGTGGTCGAGTTACAGTCGGAAGGCGGCGCCTCGGGCGCGGTCCACGGAGCCCTGACCTCGGGCGCGTTGACGACGACCTTCACGGCCTCGCAGGGTCTGTTGCTGATGATCCCGAACATGTACAAAATCGCGGGCGAGTTGACCTCGACGGTGTTCCATGTCTCCGCGCGCGCCCTGGCCTGCCAGGGGCTGTCCATCTTCGGCGACCACGGCGACATCATGGCGGTGCGCCAGACCGGTTTTGCCATGCTGGGCTCGAACAATATTCAGGAAGTCATGGACATGGCCCTGATCGCCCAGGCCTCTACCCTCGAATCGCGCGTCCCGTTCGTGCATTTCTTCGACGGCTTCCGCACCTCGCACGAAGTGCAGAAGATTATGCCAGTGGATCAGGAAACCATGAAGAAGATGATCACGGACGATCTGGTGGCGGCTCACCGCGCGCGCGGGTTGTCGCCCGATCATCCGGCCATCCGGGGCACGGCCCAGAACCCCGACGTGTACTTCCAGGGGCGCGAGACGGTCAACGCGTATGTCAACGCCGTTCCGCACATCGTGCAGAAGCAAATGGACAAGTTCTTCAGTCTGACCGGCCGTCAGTACAAACTCTATGAGTATGTCGGCCATCCGCAGGCCGAGCAGGTCATCGTCATCATGGGCTCGGGCGCTGAAACGGTCCATGAAACCGTTGAGGCGCTCAACGCGCAGGGGGGCAAGTACGGCGTGTTGAAGATCCGCCTGTATCGTCCCTTCGACGTGCGTGGATTCATCGCGGCGCTGCCCCCGACGGTCAAGGCGATCGCCACGCTCGACCGCAGCAAGGAAGCCGGCTCGATCGGCGAAGCGATCTACCTGGACGTGCGCACCGCCATCGGCGAAGCGCAGAGCGAGAAGTGGATGCCCGGCGGCTACCCGCGTGTGCTGGGCGGGCGTTACGGCCTGGGCTCGAAAGAGTTCACCCCGGCCATGGTCAAGGCGGTTTTCGACAACCTGGGCGCCGACAAGCCGAAAAACCACTTCTGCGTCGGTATCGTGGACGATCTGACGAACTCGAGCCTCGACGTGCCCGCCTTTGAGGTGACGCACAAGGATCGGTTCGAGGCGATGTTCTACGGCCTCGGGTCGGACGGGACCGTGGGCGCCAACAAGAACTCGATCAAGATCATCGGCGACGAGACCGACAACTACGCGCAGGGCTATTTCGTGTACGACTCGAAGAAAGCCGGCGCCATCACGGTCTCGCACCTGCGCTTCGGGCCCGAGCCGATTCGCAGCCCCTACCTGTGCAGCAAGGCCGACTTTGTGGCGTGCCACAACTTCTCGTTCCTCGAGAAATACGACGTGCTCGATGCCGCCAAGGAAGGCGCCGTCTTCCTGCTCAACAGCCCCTACGGTCCCGAGGAAGTCTGGAACCAGATGCCCGACGAGATCGAAGAGCAGATCATCGCCAAGAAAATCAAGTTCTACGTGATTGACGCCATCGCGCTGGCCAAGGATCTGGGGCTCGGTGCGCGCATCAACACCATCATGCAGACCTGTTTCTTCGGCATCTCGGGCGTGTTGCCCGCCGACCAGGCCATCGCCAGCCTCAAGAAGGCCATCAAGAAGACCTACGGCCGCAAAGGCGATGCCATCGTCCAGCAGAACTTCCAGGCGGTGGATGCCGCCATGGCCAACCTCAAGAAGATTGACGTGCCCGCCAAGCCCGCCGGCAAGATGCGCAAGCCCCCGGTTGTCCCGGCCAACGCACCCGACTTCGTCAAGAGCGTGACGGCCAAGATCATGGCCCAGAAGGGCGACAGCCTGCCTGTCAGCGCCATGCCCGCCGATGGGACCTGGCCCGTCAGCACGACCCGCTGGGAAAAACGCAACATCGCCGTTGAGATCCCCGAATGGCATTCCGACCTGTGCCTGCAGTGCGGCCAGTGCTCGCTGGTCTGCCCGCACGCCGCCATCCGCATCAAGGTGTACGAAAAAGACTACCAGGCCAAGGCCCCCTCGACCTTCAAGTCGGTGGACGCCAAGGGCAAAGAGTTTGCCGGCAAGGCCTACACGGTTCAGGTCGCCCCCGAGGATTGTACGGGCTGCGGTTCGTGCGTGCATACCTGCCCCGGACGCGAACGCAACAAGGAAACGAAGGAAGAGACCGGCCGCCGCGCCATCAACATGGTGCCGCAGATCCCCCTGCGCGAGCAGGAGGCCGCCAACTTCGAGTTCTTCATGAGCATCCCCGACATGGACCCCGCCCTCTACAACAAGGCGACCATCAAGGGCAGCCAGTTCGTGCGCGCCATGTTCGAGTTCTCGGGCGCCTGCGCCGGCTGCGGCGAAACGCCCTATGTCAAACTGCTCTCGCAGCTCTTCGGCGACCGCGCCATGATCGCCAACGCCACGGGTTGTACGTCCATCTACGGAGGCAACCTGCCCACCACGCCCTATTGCCAGCGTGAAGACGGGCGCGGCCCGGTCTGGTCCAACTCCCTCTTCGAAGACAATGCCGAATTCGGGTATGGCATGCGTCTGGCCGTGGACAAGTTCACGGTCGCCGCGACCGAGATCCTGACGGAATTGATCGAGAAGGGCGGTTCGCCCGTCCTCGAGAGCAACAAGGCGCTCCTCGAAGAAATCCTCAATGCCGACCAGAGCACGCAGCCGGCCATCGAGACGCAGCGGGGACGCGTTGCCAAACTCAAAGGCATTCTGGCCGAAGCGGGCACCGACAAGGCCAAGCAGCTGCTCACGCTGGCCGACTACCTGGTCAAGAAGTCCGTCTGGATCCTCGGCGGGGACGGCTGGGCCTATGACATCGGCTACGGCGGTCTGGATCACGTCCTGGCCTCGGGCCGGAATGTCAATGTCCTCGTGCTCGACACCGAAGTGTACTCGAACACGGGCGGTCAGGCCTCCAAGTCCACCCCGATGGGCGCCGTCGCCAAGTTCGCCGCCGGTGGCAAGTCGCTGATGAAGAAGGACCTGGCGATGATCGCCATGACCTACAAGAACATCTACGTCGCCACCATCGCCCTGGGCGCCAGCCCGGCTCAGGCGGTCAAGGCCTTCGTGGAAGCCGAAGCCTACGACGGGCCCTCGCTCATCATCGCCTACTCGAACTGTATCGCCCACGGCATCACCATGGAGACGGGTCTGGACAACCAGAAGAACGCGGTCAAGTCGGGCCACTTCCCGATTTTCCGCTACAACCCGCAGCTCACCGCCGAGGGCAAGAACCCCCTGCAGCTGGATTGCAAACTTCCGGAAATGAAGTTCAGCGAGTTCGCCATGAAGGAAACCCGCTTCAAGTCGCTCATGAAAATCAATCCGGAACGCGCCAAGGCCCTCATGGAAGAAGCCGACAAAAAGGTCGCGGCCAAGTTCGACTTCTACCAGAAACT
>DAOPYU010000442.1:0-3868 GCA_035353095.1 Candidatus Sumerlaeota bacterium
TGGATAGAACGGGCTTTCAGCCCTCGTGGAAGCAACCCGGTCGGTTCCTGGGGCGATACCCCAGGCTACAATGGATCGCGCCGTTGGCGCTTCACCCGCCCTTTTCGATCTCAGATTCCTTTCTTCCTGCGGATCATCCTCTGGGTACACCCAATCCGGTTGAATACCGCGGATCTGGGTTCTTAACGACAGCTTTCAGGTTAAAACACTACCCGGCAGAAACCCTATCTGCCGGGTGGAAAATACTCAAGACCTTCTTTGTTTCAGCAATGTTCGGTTCGCCGTTTCACATCCCCGTCACGGACGACCGCTCAGGACGATTTCGACCCGGCGGGTGAGTTTCTTGGCGTCGGCGGACTGGCTCTGAACGGGGCGGTACTGCGCGCACGAGGTGCTCTTGATGCGGTTCGACTCGATGGCGGATTTGGCCGTGAGGAACCGGGTGAGGGCGTCGGCGCGGGCCGAAGCCAGCGCCCAGTTGTCCGCAAAGGGCAGGTTGGTCACCGGCGCCGTGTCCGTGTGGCCCTGCACTTCGATGTAACGGTTCTTGTATTTGCCCAGAATTTCGGCCATTGAGTTGAGCGTCCCGGAAATGTTCGGGTCGAGGGTGGTTCCGCCTTTCTCGAATAGGACGTCGGCGCTGAGGTACACAACCAGACCGCGATTCGGATCCACCTCGGCGAATCCGAGCCCGGCCTTCTGCCAGGCTTCGAGAACGGGTTTCAGTTTGTCGAGCGCATCCTTGTAATCGGACCCGTCGCCTTCTCCGGCCGGGGCAGCGGGCTTGGCCTTGGCGGCGCGTTCGGCCTCGTCGGCGCGGGCGGTCTGGGTTTTCATCTTCCCTTCGAGATCGGCGACCTGCTTTTCCTTGGCTCCGGCGTCGTCCTGAGCCTTCTTGAGGGCCTCGGTGAGTTCCGCCACCTTTGCTTCGAGTTCCTTGGTTTTCTTTCCAGCTTCCGAGGCGCTGCCCTGCACCTTCTTGAGTTCCTCGGCCTGCTGGGCGCGGGTGGCCTCGAGGGCCTCGGCCTGCTTCTTCGCCTCTTCGGCCTGACCCGTGAGCGTCTGGAGGTTGGTGTCGCGCTGCGCCACCTCGCCCCTGGCCCGTTCGACTTCAGCCTTGAGCTGGTTGCTCTGCGTGGCCTGGTCGGCCAGCGCCTGCTCGCGCTCCGTGATCTGATTCTTCGTCCGGTTGAGATCGCGTTCGGCGGTCTCGGCGCGGCTTTTCAGGTCATTGTTCTCCGCCCGCAACCGCTGCACCTCTTCGGCATGCGCCGTGGCCTCGCGTTTCTGCTTGTCAATGAGTTCCCGGATGAAACTGTCGTAGCTGCTCGACATTTCGTTGAGCGCGCGGCTGCTCTGGCAGCCGGAGACGAACAGGAGCCCCACGCCCAGGAGGGTTGCGGCGGCCCACCGGCCCGCGCGCGCAAGAGGACGGGAAGAGGAGACGGACAGGAAGCGTTGTGTCATGAGGATTTTTCATCCGTGGGCTGTTTGGCCGGGGGCGTCTCGGACGCCGGACGGGCCGGACCATCACCCGATTCAAGTTTGACCTCGAAAGCGCCGGCAGACGCCGGGTTGCTGCACCCATTCGACACCGGTTCCGCCGAAAATGTTCCCTCCCCCTCACTCTCCGGCTGGGGAACCGCCGGTTCCTCCTTGACCCGCAGCCCATTATTCAGGGGCGGCAGCGTCTCACCGCGCAGGATGGTATCGAGTTCCTCGCCATCGAGCGTTTCGCGCTCGAGCAACATCTGGCTGATGCGAGTCAAGTCCTCGCGGTGCGTCAGGAGGAGGTTCTTGGCTTTCTCATAGGCGCTGGTAATAAGACCGTGGATCTCGGCGTCAATGAGGCTGGCGCTCTCCTCGCTGTAGTCGCGGTCCGAACTGGGCAATTCACGGCCGATAAACATCGGAGCGTTGCTTGACAAACCGAACGTGCGCGGCCCCAGACGCTCTCCCATGCCGAACTCGCAGACCATACGACGCGCCAGGCTGGTGGCGCTGGCGATGTCGCCCCCGACCCCCGTACTGGTGTCGTCGAAGACGATTTCCTCGGCGGCGCGGCCTCCCATTGTGAAGACCAGCGTGTCGAAGAGTTGTTTGCGTCCGCGGGCGTACATTTCCTTTTCGGGCAGAATGGCCGTGACCCCAAGTGCCCGCCCGCGCGGGATAATGGTGACCTTGTGAACCTGGTGGTCCTTGCTTTCGAGCAGTTTGGCCACCAGCGCGTGGCCGGTTTCGTGGTAGGCCGTGTGGATGCGCTCTTCCTCGGTCATGGCCAGACTGCGGCGGGCCGGACCCATCATGACGCGGTCCTTGGCCTCGTTCATGTCTTCGTCCTCCACGGCATCCTTCCCGGAGCGGGCGGCCAGAAGCGCCGCCTCGTTGGCCAGGTTGGCCAGGTCCGCGCCGCTGAAACCGGGCGTCCCCTTGGCGAGCATCTTGAGCGAAACCCCCTCGGCCATCTTGAGCGTACGGGTGTGAACCTCGAGGATCTTCTCGCGTCCCCGGATGTCGGGCAGGTCCACCCGGATCTGACGGTCGAAACGGCCCGGACGCAACAGGGCCGGGTCAAGCACGTCGGGCCGGTTGGTCGAGGCCATGACGATCACCCCCTCATTGGGAGCGAAACCGTCCAACTCGACCAGCAGGGCGTTGAGCGTCTGCTCGCGTTCGTCGTGGCCGCCACCATAACCGGAGAAACGGTGGCGACCCACGGCGTCAATTTCATCAATATAGATCAGACAGGGCTTGGCCTTCTTGCCCTGCTCGAACAAGTCGCGCACCCGCGAGGCGCCCACGCCGACAAACATCTCGACAAAGTCCGACCCGCTGATGCTGAAGAAGGGCACACTGGCCTCGCCCGCCGTGGCGCGCGCGATCAGGGTCTTGCCCGTTCCAGGTGGCCCGTACAGCAGCGCCCCCTTGGGAATCTTGGCGCCCAGGCGCGAGTATTTGTCCGGGTTTTTCAGGAAATGGATGATCTCCTGAAGTTCTTCTTTGACCTCGTCAATCCCAGCCACGTCGTCGAAGGAGATCTTGACCTGTCCCTCGGAGACCAGTTTCGCCCGGCTTTTGCCGAACGACATGGCCTTGTTGGACCCGGATGAGAACTGCCGCGCCAGAAACATCCACAGCAGCCCCAGCAGGATCACCATGACGATGATATTCGGAAGAAATTCGGTGAGGAACACGTTCGGCGGTTTGGCCTGATACGTGATCCCGTTGGTGATCGCCCAATTCAGAATATATTCGCCCTGACCGGTGACCGGGTCGTACTCAGACCGGAAGGCGCTGCGCTTGCCGTTGTCGTTGTACTCGCCCGCGAGGATGCCGCGGTTGTCCACAACCGAATAGAGAACGGTGTTTCCGTTCTCGACAACAGAGGTCCCGTCTGGGGCGAGCTGGCGGCCCGCCTTGCCCATCGCAATCAGTTGCGAGAGTTGGAGGACTTTGGCGCGCGGCTGGTCTTTCATGACCTGCGCCACCAGAAGGAAGGACAGAATGATGACAATCCAGAGGGTAATGGTTCCAAAACGTGGTTTCATAAGGGGAAAGGGTTCCTCTTTCGTTTCGCGCCGCCTTCAGACTCCGGCGGCTGGGAGAAGACCTCCACGCCCGCAAGACGGCGGACGGAGGCAATAAACCGGTGGAAAAACAGGACGATCCAGAATAAACCCAAGAGGCCGCATACACGCTTCCACGCGTACAAGCCCCCAGTCGCCCCCACCGGCTTTTCATTATTACGCGCCTGTGACACAATCGTCAAGAAGTTTGGGGGGACAGAAGTTTGGGGGGACCGGAGTTCCCCGATCAGGAGAATCCAGAAGTCATGGTATTGAAAAAGGATCTCAGCCCGCTTCAGCGG
>DAOPYU010000443.1:0-3845 GCA_035353095.1 Candidatus Sumerlaeota bacterium
CGCATCCGCAAGAATGCAACCGAATGTCGGATTTCAAGCCCGCGCGCGTTCTATTTTCAGGTGGCGCAGCGCTTTGCTGGTCGAGCGGGGATAGAAACCGAGATCGTGGTTCACTTTCGCGGTGTCAAACGACACGTCGAACGCGCGGTAGATGGGACTGGGCACCTCCGCCTGCCGGACCTCGCGGATGCGCGAGGCGTCCAGACCGAAAATGCGGGCGTAGATCCGGCCGAACTCAACCCGCGACAGCGACTCGCTTCCGCCCAGGTGCCAGATGCCCGACTTCTGCTGGCGCGCCAATTCCCCCAGGCCGTCCGCCGCATCGCACCCATAGAGCGCCGTGCGGAACTCGTCGGAAAACAGGGTGACCCCTGCCTCTGAACGCAGCCCGGCGTCGAGCCAGCGCAGGAACGAACCACTCGACGGCGATCCATCTCCATACATCAGAGAGAGACGCGCCACGGCGCCTTGATCGCCCAGGTCGAGAGTCACTTGTTCCCCCGCCAGTTTGGTGCGGGCATAGACATGTTTGGGCTCGGGCGTACTCATTTCGTCGTATGGGGCGTTCTGGCCGTCAAACACCAGGTCCGTCGAGCAGTATATCAGGCGTCCGCCGCGCGGTCTCAGCCACTCGGCCAGAACCCGGGTGGACTGTGTGTTGACTCGGTGGGCCAGGTCGGGGTCCGCCTCACAGGCGGCGGGACTGCTGAGAGCCGCCGCGTGGATCACAACGTCGGGCTGGAGGCTTTCGAGCGCGCCGCGGATCGAATCAGCGTCCTCGAGGTTGGCCGCCAGAGCGGGAATGTTGGGCGGCGGGGCATGGCGATGGTACAACCCCGACACGTCGAAATCGTACAGACTGGCCAGTCGGCGAACCAGATTCCACCCCAGAAACCCCGAAACTCCCGTAATCAGCAGACGCATGCGATCCCCCCCTCTCTTTGACGTATCGTAGCGTGGTGGGGAGGGGTTTGGCAAGAAATGGATAGAAGGGGAAGAACCGGGGCGAACTCGGGCCGTGTATCTGTCCAGGAAGGCTGTTGTTTGAAGGGATAACGTGTTTTTGGTTGTGATTTTTCTTGACTCTTTCCTCCGCCGCCTGTTACTGTACCGACTGGTCGGTGCAGTATTGCGACTGGGATGTATCTGAGGATTAGGATTGATGGCGCCGAAAGAAAGTCTTGTTGCCCGGAAACAATCTGTCGGGTTAGTAATCGGACCGGATTACTGACGCACAGGGTGGCCGGGCCTGTTTTGTTTGGGACGTCATCCGTTCGTGGGCCAAAACCAAACGCAGAGGGGAGGTATCCCTGATGTCGCGCCCCAGTTCCAAAGAAGCGATTCTGGATGCTGCCGAGACCATTGTGCGTGAAGAGGGGGCGGTCCATATGACGCTGGATGCCGTGGCGGAACACGCGGGGGTCAGTAAAGGGGGGGTGATGTACAATTTCCCCACCAAGGACGCCCTGCTCGAGGCCATGGTCAGCCGCATGGTGAAGCGGCTCGATCAGGTTCGAGGGAATGTCCGTCAGGGGCTTTCCGAGGAGAACCGGAATGAGCTGATGGTCGAGATCCGGATGCTTCAAAGCGAATATGCCTGCGACCGGCGATTGGGCATTGCCCTGATGGCGGTGGCGGCGACTCAACCGGCCCTGACGCAGGCGATACGCGAAGAGATGCACAACCGGTTCTTTGGTGAAATTTTCACCGAGCAGAACATCACACGGGCCTCCATTCTCTACTTTGCGGCGCTGGGGTTGCACTTTCATGATTTGCTGCACCTCTCGTTGCTTGAGTCGAAAGAAAAGAATGCGGTGTTCGAAGAACTCCTGACGCTGGCGAATGACGCAGGGGAGTTCTGGGCGCAGGATTTGAAGTCCCCAAAACAAGATGCTTGATAGAATATTCCAAAACGGATGCGAAGTGAGGTTGTAGTCATGAGAAATCGGAAGAGAAGTCAAATGAAAGGTGGAGTGGCGACAAAGTTGCTTTTCTCCCTCGTCGGTTTGGCGCTGACGGCGGGCCTTGTTTATTATGCGGTCTTTTGTGTAAAGGCGCAGCCGCAGGGTGGTCAGGCGTCGAATGGGGCGCCTCCCCCCCCGCCGGAAGTGGTCGTGGCGGTGGTTCAGGCCGAGCCGGTCACGATCACCACGGAATTGCCGGGTCACACGTCCGCCTTTCTGGTGGCCGAAGTGCGGCCCCAGGTGAGTGGGATCATTCAGAAACGCCTGTTCAAGGAAGGGGCGGACGTCAAAGCGGGTGACGTGCTTTACGAACTCGATCCGGCGCCGTTTCAGGCGGCCCTGAACAGTGCCACCGCAAGTCTGACCGTGGCGGAGAAAGGGGCCGACCGGGCGCGGGCGACCAAGACAGCCAGCCAGGCGACGGTCGCCCAACAGCAGGCAACTCTGGATCTTGCCGCGAAAAACCGGCAGCGGATCGAGTCGTTGACCAAGGGCGCAGCCGTTTCTATCAGCGAACGCGATCAGGCGGTGAAAGAGGCCAAGGTGGCCGAAGCCGGACTTCGATCCTCTGAGGCCCAGGTGAACAGCAGTCAGGAGGCGGTGGAAGAGGCGGAAGCGGGCATCCAGCAGGCGAAGGCGGCTGTGGAAGCGGCCCGCATCAACCTGGAATACACGCGAATCACCGCCCCGATTTCCGGACGGATCGGCAAGTCCGAGGTGACGGTCGGGTCGCTGGCCACCGCGCATCAGGCCGTGGCCTTCGCCACCATCCAGCAGATGGACCCGATCTATGTGGATGTGACGCAGTCGAGCGCCAACCTGCTGGAACTCCGGAAAAAAATAGCCGCCGGACAGATCAAAGGGATGGGGACGGGCCAGATCAAGGCGAAACTGATTCTGGAAGACGGGACGCCGTATCCCCAGGAAGGGGACGTGAATTTTTCCGATGTGACCGTGGAACCCAGTACCGGTTCGTTCATTCTGCGGATGACGTTCCCGAATCCCGAGCAGATCCTGTTGCCCGGCATGTACGTGCGTGCGGTGCTTCAGGAGGGGGTCGTCGAACAGGGCATGCTGGTACCCCAGCAGGGAGTCTTGCGCGACCGGAAGGGGGATCCCTATGCGCTGGTCGTGGATGCGGAAGGGAAAGTTCAGCAGAATCCTCTGAAACTCGACCGGGCAATTGGCAACAAGTGGCTCGTTTCGTCGGGGTTAAAACCCGGCGACCGGGTCGTGATTGAGGGGTCGCTGAAAGCGAAGCCGGGAACGGCGGTCACGGTGGTGGCCCCCGACGCCCTGAAGAAGCCGGAGGAAAACAAGGCCGAAGCCAAACCGGCCGGTCAGCCCGCAGGGGACAAGAAATAACGGAGGCGTTGAATGTTATCACGATTCTTTCTGGACAGGCCGGTTTTTGCGTGGGTGATCGCCATCGTGCTGATGGTGCTGGGCGGCCTGGCCATCTACCTGTTACCCATTTCCCAGTATCCCCCCATCGCTCCGCCCTCAATCGCCATCACGGCCTCTTTCCCGGGGGCGTCGGCGGAAACCGTGGAAGACACCGTGACCCAGATCATCGAGCAGAAGATGACGGGGTTCGAGGACATGATCTATATGTCCGCCACGAGTGACTCGTCCGGCGCGTCGCGTATCGAGTTGTCTTTCAAGCCCGGAACCGATCCGGATCTGGCGTGGGCCAAGGTGCAGAACAAACTCCAACTGGCCCTGACCAGTCTTCCGGAAATGGTTCAGCGCTCGGGAGTCCAGGTCAGCAAATCCACCCGAAATTACCTGATCATCGTGGGTCTGATTTCGGAAGATGGGAGTATGAGTGGGAACGATCTGCGCGATTATTCACAGTCCAATCTGGAAAAGGTTCTGGCG
>DAOPYU010000444.1:0-3811 GCA_035353095.1 Candidatus Sumerlaeota bacterium
GAGGATTCTACGCGAAGCGCCCCCTTTTCGCAAAGAGTTTCCTCGCCCTCGATTTCCCTTGTTGCCTGTCCGGCTCCGTTCTGGTAATGCTGTCTTTGCATTCTGTGAAGGCGGACAAACGGTCGGAAGTACACGACCGGCTGGAGGATCTGGAAGACGGAATTCCGGTTTCAACTTTGCGCGGGTGATCGTGCCCATAGACGGAGGTGGCTTATGAAACGTACGTGTCGGTTGTCCTCGGGTATTGCCCTGATTCTTTTGCTGAACGCGGTTTGTTTTCTGCCGGGCGGGTGGGCGCAGCTGGTCAATCCGACCCCGGAGGAAATCGCGAAAATGAAGGCGGCGGCGCCCGAAAAGGCCCGCGTCCAGCCGGAAAAGAAACGCAAACTCCTCGTCTTCAACCTGTGTTATGGATACGTCCACTCCTCGATCCTCTTCGGCAGCCAGGCCATCGAGATCATGGGCGAGAAGACCGGCGCGTATGAAACGGTCGTCTCGACGGACATTTCGATGTTCGAACCGGAAAAACTGGCCCAGTTCGACGCCGTCGTCTTCAACAACACGAATAATGAACTCTTCCTGCCCGACCCCGAGGTGTTCAAGAAGATGACGCCCGAGGAGCAGGAACAGGCGCGCAAGCGCGACGCGGCCCTCAAGGAAAGCTTCGTCCACTACCTGAAGAATGGCGGCGGCCTGATGATCATCCACGCGGGCATCGCCAGCTTCCGCGAATGGCCCGAGTGGGGCAACATCGGCGGCGCCCGGTTCAACAACCACCCGTGGATGTCGGGATCGAAAGTGACCATGAAGGTTGACGAACCGAACCACCCGCTGGCCCAGGCCTTCCCCCAAACCCCCTTCGAGGTGACCGACGAGACCTACCAGATGGCCGAGCCGTACTCGCGCGAGCGGCTGCGGGTGCTGGTGAGCCTCGACACGGACAAGACGGACATGAAAAGCCCGCTCGTGCAGCGTACCGACGGGGATTTCGCCATCTCGTGGGCAAAGTCGTACGGCCAGGGCCGCGTGTTCTATTGCGCCATCGGCCACGACCACCCGCTGTTCTGGAACACTCCGATCCTGCAGCACTACCTCGACGGGATTCAGTTCGCGCTGGGCGACCTGAAGGGCGACACCACTCCGTCGGCTTTCGTCAAGCGGATCGAGACCGCCCCCTGGCAACCGCTCTTCGACGGCAAAACCCTCGACGGCTGGGTCCAGCGCGGCGGCAAGGCGAAGTACGCGATTGACGGCGACGAAATCGTCGGAACCACGGTGAAGGGTACCCCCAACAGTTTCCTCTGCACCGAAACGAATTACTCGGACTTCATTCTGGAACTCGAATACAAGGTCCACCCGAAACTCAACTCGGGCATTCAGATCCGCAGCGAGAGTTACCCGGACTACCAGAACGGGCGGGTCCACGGGTACCAGGTGGAGATTGATCCGGAACCCCGGGCGTGGAGCGGCGGCATCTACGACGAGGGGCGGCGCGGGTGGCTCTTCGACCTGAAAAACAACGAACCGGCCCGTAAGGCGTTCAAACAGGGGGAGTGGAACCATTACCGCATTCAGGCGCTCGGGCCTTCGATCAAGACCTGGATCAACGGCGTGCCGGCGGCGGATCTTCAGGACGACATGACCGCCTCGGGCTTCATCGCGCTTCAGGTCCACGCCACTGATCAGGATGAACCGCTCGAGATCCGCTGGCGCAAGATCCGCATTCAGGACCTGAGCGCGAACACAAAAACAGAACCGCTGCCCGCCGACCTGGTGGCGAAAACGCTCGACTACGACTGGAACAAATCGCGCAAGCCCCTGATCGCCGTCGAGGACGCGGTCAAGACCGCCTCGCCCGCGCAGCGCCGTCAACTCGAGGCGATGCTGCTCGACGCGCTCCAGTCACCCCAGGCGACTCCGGGCTGTAAGGATTTTTGCTGCCGCCAACTCGGACGCGTCGGAACGACGAAATCGGTCGCGCCTCTGGTGGCGCTTCTGAACGACGAGAAACTGGGCGACATGGCGCGTTACGCCCTTCAGGAAATCCCCTCGCCCGCGGTGGACGCCGCCCTGCGCGAGGCCCTGAAAACGCTCAAGGGACGCAACCTGACGGGCGCGATCAACACCCTCGGCATTCGCGGGGACGGAGACTCGGTGAACGCATTGGTCGAACAGGCCAAATCGTCCGAAGCGGAAGTCGCGCGGGCGGCCCTGAACGCGCTGGGGCGAGTCGGGTCGCCCGAAGCGGCGAAAGCACTTTCGGAAGCGTCTCTCCCCGACCCCCTGGCCCCCGCCCGTTCCGAGGCGTTCCTGACCTGCGCGGACCTGATCGCGAAGCGCCGCAGTCCCAAGGAAGCCGTGAAGATCTATCAGGACCTGACCGATGCGAAACAGTCCCTTCCGATCCGCGTCGGCGCATCCATGGGTCTGGCGCGCAGCGACAAGGGCAAGGCCGTCGAGACCGTCTTGACCCTCCTGAAGGCCGGGGAACATCCGCTGGCGGTGGCGGGGTGCCAACTGGTGCGTGAACTCGAAATGGACAACCCGGAGGCCACCCGCGCCTGGGCGGGCGTTCTGGTCTCGGCCCAACCGGAAACGCAGGCCCCGCTGATCACCGCCCTGGGGGAACGAGGCGACAAGGCCGCCCGCGAGGCGGTCACCGAAATGCTGAAATCGCCGGACGAATCGGTCCGCCTGGCAGCGATCCGGGCGCTGGGCCCCCTGGGAACCGCCGCCAGCGTGCCGGTTCTGACCGACACCGTGGCGAAAACGGAAGCGCTCTCCCGTGCCGTCACGGAGGCGCTGGGACGCATGAACGATCCCGCCGCCGACCCGGCGCTCGTCGAAAGTCTCGAAAATGCGTCTTCCGTCCCGGCGCAGGTGTGCCTGATCTCGGCGATGGGAACGCGGCGGACTCCGGCTGCGGTCCCCGTTCTGCTCAAAGTGTCGGAATCGGGAGACGAAAAGGTGTGGAAGGCCGCGTTCGAGTCCCTGGGCGCGGTGGCGGGCGAGGAAGACCTGGGAAAGATGGTGGAGGCGCTGGTTCAGACAAAAGACACCGCGCGCCGCGCCGCCGCCACCCAGGCGATCGCCGCGATGAGCCGCGACCTGAAGAACCCGGAAGCGGGCGCGAAGTGCGTCGTTGAGGCGTTGCCGAAGGCGGACAAGGCGGGACAGACTGCGCTGCTGGAACTGTTGCCGAAATTCGGGGGACAGGAAGCCCTTGAAGCCGTCCGAAAACCGTTGGCGGACACGGACGCCGAACTCCGCGAGGCCGCCGTGCGCGCCCTGTCCAACTGGCCCACCGCCGACCCGATGGCGGACCTGCTCAAGGTCGCGGAAACGGATGAGGGGAACCTGCGCATCCTGGCGCTGCGGGGTCTGGCGCGCCTGGCCAACATCCCCGGAGGACCCGAAAAGCCTCAGCGGACGGAAATACTCGAAAAGGCCCTGAAACGGGCCGCCGACCGACCCGAGGAGACCAAACTCCTCCAGCAGGTGTTGACCGGAAAACCGGACGCTCCCAAAGGCTCCGCGATCAATCCCGATTCCGGGAAATGACCGGTTCAATCGAACGCTCAGGTCCTTCTTGATTCAAGAGAAGACTCGTGTCTTTGTGTCTTCGTGTGAAATGCGGTTCAGTTCTTTCAGGAACGGGACAAAAAAGCATTTTAGAGAGGATCACACGAAGACACAAAGTCACGAAGAACCACGACCGATTTCCTGTTTCTACCATCTTGAATGAGAGAAGTTCGATGTGACAGTTCTGTCCTCGTCACTTCCCGGTCTCGAGGGAGACGCTCGTCTCCAG
>DAOPYU010000445.1:0-3788 GCA_035353095.1 Candidatus Sumerlaeota bacterium
GCAGACCGGCTCGGGAAAACCCTTCCGGGTGGCGCTTCTTCAGCCGGCGGTTGAGCAGAAGCGCAAGTTTGCCAGTTATGCCCACGACGATCCGTCCGTGCAGGCCCGCATTCAAAAGCAGATGAATGAGGAACTGGCCGCGCAACTGCAAACGGTCCGCCGGGCGTGCGAGGCCACCCGGGAAGCCCTGCCGAATCTCTATGTCCTGCCCGAGTCGGCGCTCACGAACGATTACTTCAACCTGATTCCCACTCTTCAGGAAATGGTCCACCAGTGGGCGATCAAGGCGGGTGCGCCGATCTTCTTCGGCGCCAATCGGGTGAACGGAACGGTCGTCAATGGGTACTTGCAGGAGGGCGCCCGGTTTTACAACAGCGCCTATCTGGCTGACCCGGAAAAAGGAGTGGATGTGGCGGGCGCTTACGACAAGCAGCGCCTGGTGCCCTTTGGCGAGTATGCGCCGTTTCTGGGGAAGATTCCGGGATTCCAGCAGTACGTGCTGGACATGGGGAGTTTCTCGACGGGGGACATCGCCCGGATGTTCCGGGTGGGCGAGAAGCGCTTCGGGTGCCTGATCTGTTTCGAGTCCTGTTTCCCCGATCTGATGCGCCAGTTCGAGGCGAACGATCCGGACTGGATGACGATTATCACCAATGACGCGTGGTACAAGCTCAGTTCCGGCCCGCGCCGCCACCAGACCCAGGCGGTGTTTCGAGCGGTCGAGTCGCGCCGTCCCATCGTGCGCGCCGCCAACACGGGCATTTCCTGTGTGGTGGACCCGTGGGGACGGGTGGTGAAGAGTCTGTCCCTTGATGAAGAAAAACCGACCCAGATTCTGGTTGATGTGCCGGAGCGTCCCGCCAGCCTCAAGGGGTACTCGACCTTTTACATGCGCCACGGAGAATGGTTTTCGTGGTTGTGTGTCGCTTTGTGCGGGGTCGCGCTGCTGCGGGTGTTTTTTCGCTACCGGGCCGCGGTGTCCGCGGAAGAATCGGCGGACGAAACGGTTTCCAAAGCCGAGTCGCCATCCGCCAGCCGTCCCGTCAAACGTCCGGGAAAGACCCGGTAGGAAGAGCCCCGTGGAAACGCTGTCCGGCGGTCTCCCCAATTCAATCCCTTCGTCGCCGGTGATCTCGCTCCGGGCGGTCGGCAAGCAGTTCCGGGTCCAGTCGGGCGAGCCGCGCCTGGGGTTCCTGCCGGGATTGAGCCGGAAGGACCGCGTGTTGCAGGCGCTCGACGGGATCACGCTCGATGTGGCGCCGGGCGAGGTGCTGGGGATTGTCGGCGCTAATGGGTCCGGGAAAAGTACGCTTCTCAAGATCATCGCAGGGATCACGCCGGCCACGTCGGGTGAGGTACGCGTCGAGGGGCCGGTCGGGTCGCTGATCGAGGTGGGCGCCGGATTTCATCCGGAACTGAGCGGTTATGACAATGTGTTCCTGAACGGCAGCGTGCTGGGGATAGACCGGGCCGACCTGCAGGAGCGGATGGATGAGATCGTCCGGTTCGCCGGGTTGGCCGGGTTCATGGAGATGCCCGTCAAGCACTACTCCTCGGGCATGCTGGTGCGGCTGGGCTTCTCGGTTGCGCTCCAGATGCGCCCGCGCATTCTGCTGCTCGACGAGACCCTGTCGGTGGGCGACGCCGAGTTTCAACTCAAGGCCATCCAGGCTATCGAGGCGTTTCGCGACCAGGGCGTCTCGATCCTGATCGTGAGCCACGACATCTACACCATCCTGAGTCACGCGAGTCGCGCCCTGTGGCTGCGCGAGGGGAGTGTGGGGGCCTTGGGACCGGCGGACGAGGTTGTGAACGCTTACCGGGCCTACCTGGTGCGCAAGGCGGGCCGCGCGGCGGGCGAGATGCTGTCCCTGCAGGGCAATCTGCTCTACAGCGAACCGCCCGCGCCGCAACCACCCCTGCGGATGACGCGGCTGGAGGTTTGCGGGCCGGAGGGACCGCCCTCGGCCCGTCTGGTGCGGCCCGGGCGGGTGACGTTTTCCGTAGGGTGGCGCGCCGAGCGCCCCCCGGTTGAGAATGTTCGGCTCTGCGTGGCGCTCATCCGTCGGCAGAACGAGGCCGTGCTGGTCGAGCAGGACTCGCTGCGCAGCGGCCAGCATTTCGGCCCTCTGGAAGGGGAGGGGGAGATCCGGCTCAGTTTCGATGTCTCGCGTTTCTTCAGCGACCGATTCCGCGTCCTGGCCGCCTTCTACGACCCCGCCGACCCCGAACAGGTCTGGGACCGCCGGACCGCCGACTTCGACCTGGAAAACCTTCCCCAACCCACCGCCGAGTCCTACGCTTACTTCCAGGACCCCTGTACCGAGATCGAACACGTGTCGAATGCGGAGTGAAAATCAGTCTTCTCGGTTATTTTTCTTTCCCCGTGGTTCATTGTCCATTGTCAATTATCCATTATCCCTTGATCCCTACCGCACCACCCACATGGCCGGGTGGGCCAGTTCGAAGCGCACCGTGAGCGAGGTGTCCTGCGTGAGTTCGAGGGTCAGGGGGTTCGGGGGAAGCGTTCCCGTGGGAAGAGGCTCCGCCCATCGCACGAGGCGATAACCCGGCGCCGGTTTGGCGTGGAGGCTCAGGACCGTCCCATACCCGTAGAGTCCGTCGGGCAACATCGGCTGGACGGTCCCCGGTCCCTCGACTCGAAGGGTCAGGTGGACGGGACGATTGGGGAGCCCCATCTGATTGTATTCCCGGAACCGGGGATAGATTTCCTCTTCTTCGATCTCCCAGACAGAATAAAAATCCCAATCATCTGCCCCCGTACCCGCTTCCGGCTGGAAGGTGTTCTGTTGTTTCATTTCAAGCGTGGTCTTGCCGACCGCGCCCGTTCCACCGGCCGAGGCGGTCTGACTCGAGGCCTCCACGTCCCAGTAACAGGCCGTGACGGTGCTGTCGGCGCTTTCGCCGATCAACCCGCCGACCGATGGCCTGGTCCCGGTCACCTGCCCGGCCGCGTAACACCGGGCGATCCAGGACGCGCGGTTTTTCCCGATCAGGCCTCCCGTGTTCTCCCGTCCGGTCACGGTGCCGGTGGCGTAGCAGTTGGTGATGGTGGTGGTGTCGTTTTCGCCGATCAACCCGCCGACATTCGGTCCCGAACCGTGGACCGGTCCGGAGGCGTATGAAATTTCGATATTCGAAGCGTTGCTGCTTCCCAGCAGCGCCGATGGACTGGCTGGTTCCCTCGACCGCTCCAGACGCGAAGCAGTTCCGGATTGTGGCGCCGGCATCGTTGCGGCCCACCAGCCCGCCCACCCGCGCTTCCCCCGAGACGGGCGCGGTGATGTAACTGTTTTCAAGATGGGTCGCGGTTCCCGTCGTCTCGCCGATCAATCCGCCGATGGCAGAACCGGTTCCGGTGACCGGTCCGTTGGCGAAACAATTGACGAGTCCCGTCGGAGCGTTTTCGTTGATTCCGGCGATACCGCCGACCGATTCCCGGCCCCTGACACGGGTGGCGGTGAAGCAATTCTCGATCTTTGTGTCCGGTCCCTTGTTCCGGCCCACCAGCCCGCCGATCCCTTCTCCGCTTCCTTCGACCGTTCCGAGCGCAAAACTCCGGAGGATACCCCCTCCGCCGTTGTCGTTGTACCCCACCAGCCCCCCGACGGTGTCGATCCCGGTGACGGTGCCCGAAGTATAACAGCTCTCGATCCTGGCATTGGCCACGCCATTGTACCCCACCAGTCCGCCCACGCAGGTGCCGCTCGTCTCGGTGACATCGCAGAGGGCGAAACTGTTTGAGATCCTCCCCTTGTTGCCTCCCA
>DAOPYU010000446.1:0-3780 GCA_035353095.1 Candidatus Sumerlaeota bacterium
GATCGCGGCCGTTTCGGCCGTGATCGGGGAATTCAAGTCCACCGCAATCGTGGGGGGCATGATCGCCCTGAGCGTGGGACTCTCCTATGTGCTGGACCGCCGTTCCTCGAAAGCGGTCGAGGCGCTCGGCAAGCGCGTCCAGTCGCACGCCCTCCTGATCCGCGACGGCAAGGAAGTGGATGTTCCCCTGGCCGAAGTGGTCCCGGGCGACATTGTCGTGTTGCACGCCGGGTCGGTGATCCCGGCGGACCTGCGCCTGCTCACGGCCAAGGACTTCTTCGTCAGCCAGTCGGTCCTGACCGGGGAATCGCTGCCAGTCGAGAAAAACGCCGAGCCATGCGATATCAAGGGGCGCGTGGTCCACGAATTGACGAACGCCTGTTTCCAGGGCAGCAACGTGCTGAGCGGGACAGCCCGCGCCGTGGTGGTCAACACGGGAGTACGGACCTATTTCGGTTCGATCGCCGAGCGCCTGTCGGAGACGCGGGTCGAAACCAGCTTCGACAAGGGGGTGCGTTCGTTCACCTGGCTGATGATCCGGTTCATGATCGTGCTGGTGATGGCCGTGTTTTTCATTGTGGGTCTGACCAAGCACGACTGGGGCGAGGCGCTCTTCTTCTCGCTCTCGATCGCCGTCGGTCTCACTCCCGAGATGCTGCCGATGATCGTGACGGTGAACCTGGCCAAGGGCGCCCTGACGATGTCGAAAAAGAAAGTCATCGTCAAGCAGCTCTCCTCGATCCAGAACTTCGGCGCCATCGACACCCTCTGTACGGATAAGACGGGTACGCTGACCCAGGACCACGTCGTCCTGGAACGCCACGTGAACATCACCGGCAGCGAATGCGACGACGTGCTCCGATACGCCTACCTGAACAGCTACTTCCAGACCGGTCTGCGCAACCTGATTGACCGCGCGGTGCTCGAATACACCGAATTCGACGTCGAGCGCAACTGCCGACTGGTGGACGAACTGCCCTTCGACTTCCAGCGCCGGCGCATGTCCGTCGTGGTGGACTACGAGGGCGACCATGTGCTCATCTGCAAGGGCGCGGTCGAGGAAATCTATTCCTGCTGCGACCATTACCAGGTGGATGACGAAATCTACCCGCTCATCAACATGATCCGCGACGACCTGTACGAAGAAGTCGAAGATCTCAACAACGACGGTTACCGGGTGCTGGGCCTGGCCTACCGCGAGTTTCCGCGCGACAAGACGTCTTTCACCGTAGCCGACGAAAGCGAACTGACCCTGCTCGGATACATCGCCTTCTTCGACCCGCCGAAAGACTCGACCGCCCAGGCTCTGGCGCACTTGAAAGACGCCGGGGTCCGCGTGAAAATCCTGACCGGCGACAACGCCCTCGTGACCCGCAAAATCTGCCATGATGTGGGACTGGATGTGAATCACTCGGTCACGGGCGACGAACTCGTCCACATGAGCGGCGAGCAGTTCGACCGGGTCGTTCAGGAAGCCGACATTCTGGCGCGCCTCTCCCCCTCGCAGAAGGAACAGGTCATCCAGTCGCTGCGCCAACAGGGGCACGTGGTGGGCTATATGGGGGACGGCATCAACGATGCGCCTTCGCTGCGCGCCGCCGATGTGGGCATTTCGGTGGATTCGGCGGTGGATGTGGCGAAGGAGGCCGCGGACATCGTCCTGCTCGAGAAGAGCCTCCTGGTGCTCGAGGACGGGATCAAGGAAGGCCGCAAGGTCTTCGCGAATATCATCAAGTACATCCGGATGGGCGCCAGTTCCAATTTCGGCAACATGTTCAGCGTTCTGGGCGCCAGTTACCTGTTTCCCTTCCTGCCGATGAAACCCGTTCAGATTCTGGTCAACAACCTCCTGTACGATGTTTCGCAGACGGGGATTCCGACCGACAATGTGGATGAAGAACTCATCGCCAAGCCGCTGAAGTGGGATATCAAGAACATCAAGTGGTTCATGATCTGCATCGGCCCGATCAGTTCGCTTTTCGACTATGCGACTTATTTCCTGATGTGGTTCTTCTTCAACTGCAAGGCGTTTGCCTCCCTGACGGCGGGCGGCGCCGAACAGGGCGCGCTCGAGCGCCTGTTCCAGACCGGCTGGTTTGTCGAATCCCTCTTGACGCAGACCCTCATTGTGCATATTATCCGGACGGGTCGTATCCCGTTTTTCCAGAGTTGTGCGTCTCTGTCCATGACTCTGACCACCCTCGGGGTGATGGCGTTCGGCGCCTGGCTGCCGTATTCCCCCCTGGCGCCCATGCTGGGATTCGAACCCTTGCCGGCCATCTATTGGCTCTGGATCGCCGGGTTCCTGCTCACCTACAGTGTGTTGACGCATAAGATCAAAGTCTGGTTCCTGAAACGATTCGGAAGGGAATAACGCCTGACCGCGGTTGAGGATACACGGAAAATGGAACCTGTCGAGAAAAAACAGGGATTCTGGAGCCGAGTATGGAACACCTTCCTGGACAGGCTTGCCCAACTGATTTGCGGGGGACTTGTCGGACTGTGTGTGGCGATCGGAACCGTGGTCTATATTATGAACAATTCGATGTTGAAAAGTCTTTCCGGGCCCGATATGCCGTGGTATTTCCACTCCCTCTGGATCTTTCCCCTTGTCGGAAGCGTGTACGGCGTTTGCTGGGGACACCAGAATCGGTACCGCCCCGCGCGAAAAAAAGGAGAGGATAAAGAATGAACAGTCTGTTGGATGCGTTGCAGGAAGGGCGTCTGCTCGAACTGCCCGACAATGACAAGGAACGCTCGCTCCAGTTGCTTGCCTGTCTCATCGAGGCCATCCCCTCCCTGCCCGCCGGGACCGACGTGGCCGGCCTCGTGATGGCGCGCGAGAAAACGTCGAACACCACCATCGGGATGGGATGGGCCTGCCCCCACGCGCGCATCGCGTTCGAGGGCGACCTGTTCTGCGCCATCGGGTGGAGTCCGACGGGGATTGACTACGGCATCCCCAACGGCCCGCTGGTGCGCCTCATCGTCATGTACCTGGTGCCGGAAAATCAGAAAAACTACTACCTGAAAGAAGTCTCGATGCTGGCACGCGCCCTCAAGAAGGAACCGGGCTTCGAGCATCTCGAGGCCATCTCGGACCTCAACGAGGTCCGCAACCGCCTGCTCGACCTCATCAGTTCGTCCAAGGAAGTGGCTGGCCCCGAAGCGCGAGCGCGGATGATCCAACTGGAAACCCGCGAAAGCGCCGCGGCGGCCGCGGCGGCGGCCATGCCACTGGCCTTGACAAACATGCTCATCGAGCCCGTCTCGCTGGTCGTGAGCCCGGGAACCCGTCCGGTGGTCCTGACGCAGAACCGCGAACTGCTCGATGCGCTCGACAGCAACCCCGCACTGGCCAACGCCATCGCCCTCAATGGGGCCCATGAAAGCGCCCCTTGGCGGGTGCTGCGCCGCGGTTCCACCCCCTACCAGGGCGACCGGGTCCTCTACGACTGCCTGGCGATCCGCCCGACCAATCTCAAACCCCAGGGGGGACGCTGACCCCAGACCGGTCCGGATCATCCCGGAACGACCGGAGACGTTCGGGGGGCATCTTGAAAGTGGTACACGCCGACACGGCCCCTCCACCCCAAAGAAATCCCTGAAAGGGATAAAGATACGGCAACCCGGAGGAGGGCAGAAACGAGTCTTTTTCACTCAATTTATGAACTGAAAACTGTTTTGGTTCTCTTTCCTCTTGGGTGAATCTTTTGTCTGCGCCAATCGGGAGATGGGCGCTCCCGGGAACCGCTTTCTCCCCATAAGAATGGGCATTTC
>DAOPYU010000447.1:0-3780 GCA_035353095.1 Candidatus Sumerlaeota bacterium
TGTCCCTGTGTGCTCGAGAATGTGCAGCGGTCTGTCCGACGGCGGCGTTGAGCCTCAAGATGGATCGCGGTTGAACCGATAACCGCAGTTGAAACCATAAGCCCTTGGAATTCAAACACATTGAGAACACCCGACGGGTGATTCCGGGCAGATTGGGCTCGAGGCGGTCGGTAAGAGCCCAAGGCGCGCCTTATACCCGTCTGGGGTATCGCCCCAGGAAAACCGATCGGTTATTCAGGCAAGGGCTGAAAGCCCGTACAATCAAGGTCTTTTTCCTCTTTTTCATAGTCCGGGCCTTCAGCCCTTGCAAAGGAAGGGACACCTTTCCTGGGGCGACGCTTCGCTTGCCCCAGGCTGGTATAAATCCGCGCCGTTGGCGCTCAACTGCGGTTTTTAGGTTTATGTGGACAGGACACAATCCGAAACGCCTTCCGACGGAAGAAGAATCGGGGACGGGTGTGTCCGGGAGGTGTGAGAACCTGCGATTCTCGTGCGCTATTTCGCCCGGATCATCTCTTCCACCTGGGCGATGGCTTCGAGGTTCTTCTGTTGCCATTCGGGGAGCGTGAAGAACCAGGGGGCCATGAGGAAACCCTTGAGGTGTTCGGGGGACAGGTTCTTCTTGCAGAACCCGACCGTGCCCTTGAAGTTCACGTTGTTGCTCCAGTTCGACCCCGTCGGCACCTGGTCGAACCCCGCCTTGTCCAGGTCCAGATAGGCCTTCACCATCTTTTCCTTCTCCGGTTCGAAGGCTTCGCCATAGTACCAGTTGCTCTGCAACACGGACTTCGGCATGCGCTTGAGAAATTCGTCGGGGTTGTTCCAGTAAGAATCCGACCAGATCCAGGGACGGACTCCCTGGCTTTCGACTTCCTTGACGAAGAACAGGAAGTCGTGCCACCACAGTTCGCCCTGGCGCACCACCACATAGCCGTACTGGGTCTGGTTGCCCGCTGTTTCTTCGTCGTACCCGAGGTGGAAGAAGCGCGGCTTGTCGAAGATCGTGCAGACCTCGCGGATCAGGTCCGCGCAGACCTTGTAATAGGTCGGGGTAGAGACCTGGCGTCCGTATTCCTTGAGCCAGGTGTCGTGCGAGGTCGAGAAGTTGAGCTTCGGAATCGGTTCGAGGCCCATGGCCCGCAGCCGCGCCAGTTCGGCGCGGAACTTGTCGAGCGGCCAGGAGCCTTTCACGGCCAGCTCGGGGTGGCTTTCGTATTGCAGCGCCTCGCCCAGGTCCATGACCACCAGGTTCATGCCCGCCGTGCGCATCCGCTCCGTGAGCGTGCGCCATACCGCCTCGTCGAAACGCAGGTGGTCCGCCGCGCACACCAGAGACAATTCTTCCGGCTTGAAAGAACCCCAACTCTTGACCGGCACGTCGGACCACATGTTCGTGCCCATGTGCAGCAGCGCGCCCCAGATTTGTTCCGGCGCCACGGTTGGAACAGGCGAAGCGACCGACTGAAGTGCTGGAAGGCCGGACGCCGCCAGTGCGGCGCCGGCCTTCAGAAAGGTACGACGTGACAATTCCATGGGAACCCCCCTCATCAGATCGCGACTCTATTTCTTCCCATCCCCAGAAACGGCCCGCCCTGAATATCGGGAGCCGTCCGGCTACAGCGCCAGTTTGCGGTAGCGTTTCCGGCGGTTCTTGAAGAGGTCGTTGCCCAACTGTTCGCGGCGGTAATGCTCGTAGTCCTGGAAGTTTCCCTGGAACCAGCGCACGACGCCTTCGCCCTCAAACACTAACAGGTGTGTACAAACGCGGTCGAGGAAGAAGCGGTCGTGGCTGATGATCATGGCACAGCCCGAGTAATTCTGAACTGCGTCTTCGAGCATGCGCAGCGCGCCCACGTCGAGGTCGTTGGTCGGTTCGTCGAGGAAGAGGAAATTCCCCCCCCGGCGGATCAGCTTGGCCAGGTGGACCCGGTTGCGCTCGCCGCCCGAGAGTTTGCCGACCATCTTCTGCTGGTCCTGTCCCCGGAAATTGAACCGGGAGACGTAACCGCGCGAGTTGACCGCGCGATCCCCCAGCATGAATTCTTCCTGACCGCCGGTGATTTCTTCCCACACGGCATTCTCCGGGTTCAGGTCGTCGCGCATCTGGTCCACGTAGGCCGCCTCGACCGTTTCGCCCATTGTGATGGTTCCCGAGTCCGGGGCTTCCAGTCCCAGCGCCATGCGGAACATCGTCGTTTTTCCCGCGCCGTTCGGGCCGACGACGCCGATGATGGCGCCCTTGGGCACAATGAACGACAGGTCCTTGATCAGCACATTGTCGCCGTACGATTTCGTGACGTTCTTGAATTCGAGGACGTTGTCGCCCAGGCGCGGACCCGGCGGGATCTCGATGACGCCGCGATCGCCCTCGGCGCTGGCAGCGGCTTCACGGGCCACCAGTTGTTCATATTCGGACACGCGGGCGCGGGAGAGTTCCGTACGGTCCGACGTGCTCATGCGAATCCACTTGAGCTCGCGTTCGAGCGACTTGCGGCGCTCGGAGTCCTTCTTTTCATCGGCCACCAGCAGGGCCAGTTTCTGTTCGAGCCACGAGGAGTAGTTCCCCTCGAACGGAATCCCGCGTCCGTTGTCGAGTTCGAGAATCCACTTCGTGATGTTGTCAAGGAAGTAACGGTCGTGCGTGACGACGATGACCGTTCCGGGGTACTCGCGCAGCTGTTCTTCGAGCCACTCGACCGTTTCGGCGTCCAGGTGGTTGGTGGGTTCGTCGAGCAGGAGGATGTCGGGTTTCTCGAGCAGGGCGCGGCAAAGGGCCACGCGGCGGCGCTCGCCCCCCGAAAGAACGGTGACGGAGGAGTCGTCGGGCGGCAGCACCAGCGCGTCGGCGGCGCCGCTGATCTGACGGTCAAGTTCCCACCCGTCCGCGGCGTCAATGGCGTCCTGAACCCGGGCCATGCGGTCCATGACCTTCTGCATTTCGTCGTCCGAGAGTTCCTCGCACATTTTCGCGGTCAGGTCGTCGTACTCGGTCAGGAGATCCTTGGTCTTCGAGAAAGCCATTTCGACGATGTCGCGGACGTTTTTTTCCGGGTCGAGGTAGGGCTCCTGGGCGACCATGCCGACGCGGACCCCTTTTTCGGGCGCGGCCTGACCATCAAACTCGGTGTCAATCCCGGCCATGATGCGCAGCAGGGTGGACTTACCGGAGCCGTTGTTCCCCACCACGCCGATCTTGGCGCCCGGGTAGAAACAGAGGTTGATGTCCTGAAGAACCTGGCGCGTACCATAGCGCTTCGTCATGCGGTACATCGTAAATACATATTGCTGAGCCATCGGGGAGTCGCTCCATTGACAAGAAATCGGATATCGAGGCATCCGGACGGCGCCGGATGCCGGATTTTTTGGATCACCCGGCGCATTGCAACGCCTGGACGCCAGAAATCACCGATTCTCTTTACCCGGAATGTCAGGAAACTTCAATGGCGATTTCATCCACCGATTTGCGGTCATTGACCGTTTCCTGCTCGATCCCCTCGCCGGGCCGCCCGACGGCGATCATGCACTCGACCGAAAACCCGCTGTCGAGCCCCAGAGTCTGGGCCGCCTTGTCGTAGTCGAAGCCCGACATGCCGTGGACCAGCAGGTTGCGCCGCACCCCTTCGATGGCCATCGCGTGCCAGGCCGCGCCCGTGTCGTGCGAGTGGGTGACCATCGGCTGGCCGTTGAAATCGAAGGTGGTTTTGGACACGGCGACCATCAGGCAGGCGGCGTCTTTGCACCACGCTTGGTTGGCTTCCATCAGGAGCGCGAAGAGTTTCT
>DAOPYU010000448.1:0-3772 GCA_035353095.1 Candidatus Sumerlaeota bacterium
AGTGCCGGGCCGCCTCGTCGAACACTCCCCGCTGGGCACAGATCCACCCGAGCGAACGATGCGCCTGGACATTTGACGGGTCCTTTTTCAGAACCCGTTCCATCACCTCCGGTCCCCGTTCCAAGTCGCCGGTCTCGATCAG
This sequence comes from Candidatus Sumerlaeota bacterium, assembly GCA_035353095.1. Classification (GTDB taxonomy): domain Bacteria; phylum Sumerlaeota; class Sumerlaeia; order UBA8349; family UBA8349; genus DAOPYU01. Next base: position 143 of record DAOPYU010000448.1, read on the forward strand.
GACCCGTCCATAGAATTCAAGCCTCGAGACTTTCTCCGGCTCGAGTTGGATGGCTTCCTCGAGATGCGGGAGCGCCTCGGGGAACCTGCGCATCTCCGCCAGAATCGCGCCCAGGTTGTAACGCGCCTCCGCCAGTTTGGGATCGAGCGCAACGGCTTTCTCAAAACAGGCCAGGGCCTGGTCGGATTGTCCCTGATGATGCCGGGCCTGCCCCATCCGGTTGTGAGCCTGGGCGGAGTCGGGCTGGATCTTCAGGGCCGCCTCCAGTTCCGTGATGGCTTCGGGCCACTTGCCTTGAGAACTCAAGGCCCAGGCCAGATTGACCCGGGTTTCAAAACTCTCCGGATCGAGCCGAGCCGCCTCTTTCAGATGGAGTTCCGCATCCGCAAATCGCTCTTTCTCGATGAGCGCGATCCCGAGGTTGTATTGCGCATCGTAATACCCGGGCGAAAGTTGAACCGCCTTGGACAGAACCTCGATACTCTTATCCGGGTTCTTCAGGTAAGTCACCAGCAGGAAGCCGTACTTGGCGAGCGCCTCGACATTGTTGGGGTTTGCTTCGAGCGCCTTGAGGTAATGCGCCTCGGCATTGATGTAGTCCCCTCCCCGGATGAATTCGTCGGCGGCCCGGCGGTGCGAGGTGTCGTCCACAAACGCCTGCTGGATCTTCCGGATGGCGGTGGGCGGAGCATTGAGAAATTCCGGGATGTTGGCCGCCCGGTCGGACGAGGTGAACTGCTCGAGCAGAACCGGCGGCGTGCTGTGGCCGTTCTCGTCCATGTGCGTCAGGAACAACTGGGTGTAGGGCGAAAAGGCTTTCGAGGAAAAAACCAGCCACTTGCCGTTGGGCGACCAACTGTGCCAGGAATTCATGCGCGAGGTGTTGCATTCCAGGCGACGGGCCTCGCCTCCCTGCGCGGGTACGATATAGAGTTCGCTGTCCGGCTGAAGGAGCATGTAATCCTTTGCCCGGCAGAAAACGAGCCACTTGCCATCGGGGGAGTACTTGGGGAAAAAGTTGCTCATCCCGTTGCTCGATGCGCCGGCGAGCGGCTGAGCCACGGCGCCCGGCGCGGCATGGAACGGGATGGTGTAAATGTCGAACTTGAACGGCTTGCCTTCCTCAAGAAACTCGCGGCACTCCTCCTCGGTCAACAACGCCCCCTTCTTTTTATCCACCCGCAGCTGGTACGCCTCGCATCGCGCAAAGGCCAGCGTCTTGCCGTCGGGACTCCAGGCCGGATTGCTCTGGACGTATTTCTTGTCATCGGCGCCCGCCACAGCCGCGAAGGTTTTGGTCGCGGTGTCGTAGGCCACCAGAATTCCCTTGATCGGAAAGAAAAGCTGCGAAAAAGCCAGATCCGGCTTGGGCACAAACACGGATCGGTCCTTGAGGGTACTGACCACGTACCGCCCGTCGGGCGACATCTGCGACAGCAGGCCGAACGTGTTGTCGTGATCCTCCGGTTTGTAGTCGTCCCAGGTGATGATATTGCTGGTGGCCAGAACGATCTCGTCCCGCACGGGCACAATGGCATACGAGCCCTTGCTGTTGGCGTAGTCCACATCCATCCCCATGGACTGAGCGCTGGCGTTGAACGAATGGCAGTTGCCGCAGACGGGCAACCCTTCCAGAATCACCGGGGGCATCTCCTTCGACGAGACGGAACCGAAGCGCCAGCGGATCTTCGAGGGGTCCTTGACCGCCTCGACAAAGGGCAGGTTCACCTCGCGGTAGAAAATCGGCGCGCCCACCTCGTCGTTCGACGTGCGGAACTCGACGCGCCCCTGCGACACCACCGCGCGCGAGGCGTCCATCCCGGCGAGGGTAACCCGGGCGGCCTGCTCACGCGAATGCGCCTTCAAAGCGTCCCATTCGGCGTCCGTCGGTTTCCACTGCGGTTCACGCGCCAGAACCCGAAGCGGCTCGGAACCGGAGGTCTGAACCGACACCAGCCAGAGGCCGGCCCGGGTTGAGTCGTCCCAGCGGAACGTGGGCGGAATGCTCTCGGGAGGGAACACGGACTGGTTGAAGGGATAGGCGACTGACAGGGCCGCCCGCTGGCCCGGTTGACTGACCGCCGCGACCATTTCCTGGAGTGTTGGTTCGGGTTGGGGAAGTTCCCGCGCGGGAGGAGCAGGCACGGGAGGAACCGCGGGGTTTGGAGTCGCGGCAGGCGTCGGCGCCGGTGTCGCAACAGGCTTTGCGCCCCCCCCCGTTCCGGAAGACTTCTTTGTCGGCCCGCTTCCACTTTTCGCTCGATCTAAGGTATAACCCAATCCGCCCGCCAGCAAGACCACTGCCAGCAGGATTATTCCCTGCGACTTCCGCATCGAACCGCCTCCCGGAACGGAATAAAGATCTCTGCGTTCAACCCGCATAAGCTTGAGAAAAACCGGGTCGGCACAAAGATTCAAAAACGCATTCGGGTTGGCCCGGCAGAAACCGGGCACCCGGAGGAAAAGCGTACTACTCAACTGTTTTGGTATAGGTAGAAAGCCAGTACTACATGCCCACACGGTTCCCATTCCTGGGGGCCGTGCTACCACAAGGTGCTCACTCCACAGAAACCTCAGAACGCAACTTTTCCAAAGATCCTTTCTTTGAACCATTCAACTTCGGCCCGCAATCCCTCGCGGGGCGTGGTGTGGGGCGTATACCCCAATACCCGCCGGGCCTTTTCGATATTGGCATGGGTTTTCAACTGGTCGCCCGGACGGCGACCTTTCCGGTCAATCCGGACTTTTTGCCCCAGAATTTCCTCGACGATGGCCATCCCCTCGCCCGTCGTGATTTCAATGTCGCTGCCGATGTTGAAAATCTCCCCGACGCAGACGTCCAGGTGATTCAATACGGCCACAAACCCGTCCACGATGTCACCCACATAGGTGAAGCTGCGCGAGTGGTGCTCGCTGCCCTCGAAGAGGGGGAACGGTTTGTCCGCCAGAATGGCGTTGATGAGTTTCGGATAGAGTTTCTCGGGCCGCTCGCGCTCGCCATAAACCGAAAACAGACGCAGGGAACAGGCGGGCACCTTCTGGTCGCGCCAGTAAGCCAGCGCCAGCTGCTCCGCCGCCAGCTTCGTCACCCCGTAGTACGACGTGGGCTTGGGCGGCGTTTCCTCGGAATCCATCGCGTGTTCCCCATAGATTGACGAGGTGGCGATATTGACAAAGCACTTGAGCGAGGCTTGCTTCTTGACCGCTTCGAGCAGGCGGTACGTGGAGTCCAGGTTGTTGCGGACATATTGCGAGTAGGGCGTCGTGGCCGAAATACCGGGTTGCGCGGCCAGGTGATAGACCACCTCGACCCCTTCGACCGCCGGGGTCAGGTCGTCGCAGGCCAGATCGAGCGTGAGCAGTTCGGCGCCCGCGGCCCGCACGTCGGAAGCGTTGAGGTCCTTGAGCGCGCGCGCGTAATAATCGTTGAACGCGTCAAGCCCCACCACCGTATGGCCCAGTCCCGTCAAACGTTCGGCCAGATGCGACCCGACAAACCCCGCCGCTCCCGTCACCAGTATTTTCATGGTATCCTCATTCTGTTTTATCAGGTTTGACGCAGACCATCCCTGCCCGGAAGAATACCTCGCTCTTCAGAAACAATCCCAAAAAGCATCCGGCTTTTTCATT
>DAOPYU010000449.1:0-3764 GCA_035353095.1 Candidatus Sumerlaeota bacterium
CCCGACATGGCCCAGGCCGGCGGCAAAAACCCCGAGAAACTCGCCGATGCCCTCGCCCAGGCGACGGGAATTATCCAGGGGTTGATCGGGTCGTAATCTTCCGGAAAGGAAGAACGGACAATGTTCACGCGGATTGAAATTGACGGATTCAAAAGTTTCCGGAATTTCGAGTTGAAATTGCGACCCTTCACCGTGATTCTGGGACCCAACGCTTCCGGAAAATCCAATCTGTTCGATGCGATTCAATTGCTTTCGCGATTTGCGTCCGAAAGCAGTGTTGGAAGTGCGTTCGATTCCATCAAGGAACGAGGGATTCCGGGTGAGCTGTTCAGTCAGAATGCGGACGGTTCAGTTGCAAAAAAAATGACGTTTGGAATCGAAGTTCTGCTGGATGCCCGCCATACGGACGTCTTTGGCTCGGTAATCGAACTCGAACAGACACGCGTTCGTTATGATCTGACGATAGAGAGACGCGATAACGAATCGGAACCCGGTCGGCTCTTTGTGACGCAGGAACAGGTGACCGCCATCCCGGCCAACAAGGATATATTCTGGCAGGATCTGAAAGGAAGGAGTTCCGCATTCAATCGAGCTTTCATAAAACGCCAACAGAAGAAAAAGCCCTATCTGGAAACGGTGGAAGAGGAGGGGCAACCCAGATTCCACATTCATCAGGAAGGAAATGCGGGGAGAAGTCGGACTATTCCAGCGGCCAATGCGGAAGCCACCGTCCTGTCGAGCTGTCAGAACAGCAAGGAGACCCCCACTCTTTACGCTCTGCGCGAAGAGATGGCTTCGTGGCGGTTTCTCCAACTCGATCCCGATGCGCTGAGAAAGCCCAGCCCAGAGTACCTTCTGAATAAAGAATTGAATTCTCACGGGAGCAATCTGCCTGCCGTTCTGGCAAGAATTAGATTCGAGACACGCGAAGAAATGGATTCGGAAGGCGCGTTGGCGGATATTTCCGCCGATATGGCCCGTCTGATCCCGGGAGTCAGGCGCGTCTGCGTCGAGGTGGACAAGAAGGCCGGTGAGTATTCCCTGAAGATTGTCATGGCGAATGGGCAGGAGTTCAGTTCGCGGGTGGTTTCCGACGGAACCCTTCGCGTTTTGGCGCTTCTGACCATGCTCCACGATCCTCGGCACCACGGTCTGATTCTCTTTGAAGAACCCGAAAACGGGGTCCATCCGCTTCGCCTCAAAGAAACGATCAGAGTGATTCGAAGGTTGCTCACGACAGAAGATCAGGAGTCGTACGATCCGGATCAACGCCTCTGCCAGATGCTCATCAACAGCCATTCTCCTGTTGTCCTTTCTTGTTGTTTGAATGAAACGGACTTGGTGTATCTGGATGCCGTTACGCGAATAGACCCTCTCCGTCGAACAAAGGAATCGGCCACACGGGTCCGCAGAATTCATTTGCAGGGCGACCTTATAGGAGACGGGCAAACGGATTTTGTCTCGGCGTTCGAAGTTCAGAGTCTGCTGGAATCCTGGCGGGACAGAAGTGAGATCTAAAAGATGGCGCGCAGTCTGACACTGGCTCTCTTGCGGGAAGGAACAACCGACAGCCTATTCCTGTCGGATCTTCTCCGACGTCTTATGGATGAAATATGTTCCGACATGGATTTGCTTCGTTACCCGATTGAGGTGGGGCCAGTTCGAGATTTGTTTCGGGAATCGGGAATGAAACGATCTCTGGACTCGTTCAAAGAATTGGCCATCCAGGAAAAAGCAAAAGATTCTTTCGATCTGTTATTTGTTCATGCGGATGGAGACGGAAATCCGGACGCCATTCGGCAATACCAGATTCAACCAATCGCAGAACATATCCGTCAACTTTCATCGAAGCCGGACGTTGAAACCATTGCCGTGGTGCCGGTCCGGGAAATGGAAGCCTGGACCTTGGTGGATGGTGACGCCTTGCGGCGGGTATTCTCCTGTTCCTTGTCCGATGAACAGATGGGGTTACCTGTTCCCTTCAGAAAAGCCGAATCGCTGGCTGACCCCAAGGCCTGTTTTGAAAAATGTTTCGAAGTGATAATGGGGCGACGCAAAAATAGCCGGGGAAAACTGCGGGCACACGATTTTCTGGAACTGATCGGCCAGGAAGTCTCTTTTGAGCGATTGCGCCATCTGTCGGCTTTCCAACAACTGGAAAATGATCTTCGTACCGCTCTTACTCAGTTGGGAATCCTTAAGGAAATCGCTTGAGCAGAAAATAGAGGGAGAAGAGAACATGACCACCAAGCGCGAGGGTTACATTTCGTGGAGCGATTACTTCATGGGGATTGCGATCCTTTCCTCGTACCGCAGCAAGGACCCCAACTCGCAGGTGGGCGCGTGCATCGTCTCGCCCCAGAACAAGATCCTCGGCATCGGCTACAACGGTTTTCCGCTCGGGTGCAGCGACGACGATCTGCCCTGGGCGCGCGAGGCTCTGTCGCCCCTCGACACCAAGTACCCCTACGTCTGCCACGCCGAACTCAACGCCGTCATGAACAAAAACGCCGCCAACCTCAACGGCTCCACGGCCTATGTCACCCTGTTCCCGTGTAACGAATGCGCCAAGATCCTGATCCAGAGCGGCATCCGGCGCATCGTGTACCTGTCCGACAAATACCACGACACCGACGCCAGTCGCGCCGCGCGCCGCATGTTCGAGATGGCCGGGGTCGAGACCGAACCGTTCCAGTCGCAGAGCCAGCGTATCGTCATAGACTTTGCCCAGGAAGCCCGGGACGTGACGAAAGTCTGAGCGTACGGGCGGTTCCTCTGTTTTCTCCTTGCCCCCGTGTACTTGAACGTGAACGACGGAACCCTTTTGCCGTCTGTTCTGGGGCGGGTTTTCTGTACCGCGTGACGGTTGTTGTTCTGTCCGGTCACCCCTGCTGGAATCCCGGTATATTAGTAATCAACTTATCTATTCTTCGTTTGGGGGATTCTTTCCTCAGATCGTAAACCTTTTCTTGGGGAAGTACAAGGGACTAAATCTTACGTATTTTATCTTGACTCCCTCCTTATCCATGCTATGGTTTTAGCACGAATCTGCGGTTCCTTCCGTTGTGCTCGTGTTCGGAGAGGACGCGTCGTTATTTAAAGGGACAGATTCGATTCCATGCAGATAAATCTCCAGGGGATACGGGTGGCTGAGCCATGAACAGGAAGATGTGGGGAGTCGGTTTCTGTGGGGTACTGATTCTGGGACTTCTCGGGTATGGGTTCCTGAGCCGGGGCGGGGATCGCGCGTCCCGGCGGGTGGAGACCGGAAATGCGCCTGAGCAGGCGGAAACGGCCTCTCCCCCCGGCTCGGTCGAAACCACCCCGCCCGCGACCGGACCGGTAGTTTCTGTCGGAGAGAAAAAAGGCGCTTCCTTTCAGGTCCGGGTCCTGTGGCTCGACACGAACCAGCCGGTCGAAGGGGCGACTGTCACCCTGATTCCCGAACTGAAGGAGAAGGGAGCGGTGGTGGAAAGCGCCGACAAACCGGAACCGGGCAACAAACCGAAGAATTCCGACAAGGCGGAAATCACCGGGACACCGAAAGGAGAAAGCCAATCGGAAGAAGGCGATAAAAGCACGCACGTCCTCACCGGCCTCACCGACAAGACCGGGACCCTGTCCCTGGAGTGCCCGCCCGATCTGGCCACGACCGGGACGTTGCGGTGCCGGGAGATCAAGGCGGAGTATCCGGGAACTCTTCCGGTTTTCCGTCGCGGAGTGACGCTTACGGCGCCCCAGCGGGAACCGCTCTATCTGTTTCT
>DAOPYU010000450.1:0-3746 GCA_035353095.1 Candidatus Sumerlaeota bacterium
CTACCTCATGATATTCTTTATAGTTGCAGGCGTCTCTATACAGATAACCAAATCTCGTGTTCATATGAATATCCTACAGTCGTCCCCGGGTAAATACTCGTGAAACAATAGATTCCTCTGTTCAACAACACTGATCCATTCCTGCTTGCGAAGGTGCGAGACCAGCCCCGGAAATATCTGTTTCTGCTCAATCTTCATTCCGAAGCCTTCCTAGGATTACAATTTTCACACACTCCAGATCACGCAACCGGAGTACCCGGACAGCCCCATTTTTCCGTTTCGGGGCAAGTAAACGCATACACCAGAACCCAAATCCACTCAACCGATAACTTGTCTCCATTAAAAAAACAGATGAGACTCAGGCTGCCTCATTCTCCATAATGTCAGTATTTTCAGACCAACAAAGAACACGTGGAATGTTTTTTGCTGTTTTGAAGAAGTAGGGTATTTTTGTCCCCGAAAATGGACCATACGGTTCCATACCCCGGAAAACTTACCGAGAAAGCGTTCTGAAAGGTACACCCCGTGTGTGCCGGTCTTTCGGGTTTTAGGGGGTATTCAATCGGTTTCAACCTCCTTCCGGATAGCGGAAGGCTGATTTCATTCTTATTCCCGCCCCCTTTCCGGGAAACGGCGGGCGCGTGGGGAGGCGAAAGATGGCGATCTGGAAAGCGATACGAATGGGGACCCTGGTGGCCTGTTTCGGCCTGTTGGGCGGGTTGTGCCGGGCGGATTCCAACAATTCCAGTACCGACTGGTTCCGGAACGCGCGGTATGGGGTTTTCATGCACTTCCTGCCGGGAGACGCCCGCCAACTGGCCCTGACCGATCAATTCGACGTGGACGCGCTCGCCCGGCAACTCGAGGACATGGGAGCCCGGTACTTTGTCCTCACCCTTCAGCAGAACTCCGGCTATTGCGTGTCGCCCAACCGGGCTTACAGCCGCATCACCAAATACTGCCCGGGCGAACGGGCCTCCCAGCGCGACCTGCCCCTGGACCTCTACAACGCCCTGCACCCCCGGGGAATCCGGCTGATGCTCTACCTGCCCTGCCAACCCCCGAACCGCGATACTCTCGCCCAACGCGCCTTCGGACTCCCGGAAGGTCCCGCCGATCAACCGCTCGACGAGGAAGTGGCCCAAAAATGGGCCGAGGTGATCCAGGAATGGTCCGACCGTTACGGGGACAAGGTGGCCGGGTGGTGGTTTGACGGGGGATACGAACACATCCAGTTCAACGAAGCCATCGCGCAGATCTACGCCAAGGCGGTCAAGCATGGCAATCCCCGCGCCATTGTGTCCTTCAACCCCGGCGTGAAAGTGGTCCGGTACACCCAGGCGGAAGACTACACCGCCGGAGAACTCAACGAGCCGTTCGGCCAGATTCCCGCCTCACGCTGGCTCGACGGCTCGCAGTGGCACGCGCTGACCTTTCTCGGCGCGAACTGGTCGGACCAGGGGACCCGGTACCCGGCGGAGAAGTGGGCCGAGTGGGTGAAAGCCGTAACGGCCCATGAAGGGGTCGTCACGCTGGACATGGGGCCGAACTGGGACCCGGCCAAAGGCCCGATCGGCTCCCTGGCGCCGGAGCAGGTCGCGCAGGTCAAGGCGATCCGGGCGGCCCTGAAGTCCCCCACCGCCGCGACCTCGACCACTCGTACCGAATCTCCGGAGAAAAACAATCGAGTCTCCCTTGTCGAAACCCCATCGTTCGACTTTCCGCTGGTGGATTTCCACACCCACCTCAAGGGTGGCTTGACCCTCGAAGAAGTCCTGAAACACACGAGCAAGACTCACATCAACCACGGCATCGCGGTCAATGGAGGCATCGGGTTCCCGATCACCAACGACGCCGGGATCGAAGAATTCCGGAAATCCATGGAAAACTCCGGCTGTTACATCGGTCTTCAGGCGGAGGGACGCGAGTGGACCACCCTGTTCTCGCCCGAAGCCATCGCCAAATTCGATTACGTCTTCACCGACGCCATGACCATCCCCGATCACCGGGGAAAACGCACCCGGCTGTGGATCAAGGAAGAAGTTGAAATCCCCGAGAAACAGGCGTTCATGGACCTGCTCGTGAAAAACATCGTCTCAATCCTCGACAATGAACCGATCGACATCTACGTGAACCCGACCTTCCTGCCCGACGTCATCGCCGCCGAATACGACTCCCTCTGGACCCCTGAACGGATGCAGAAGGTGGTGGACGCCGCGGTACGCAACGGCGTCGCCATCGAAATCAACAGCCGCCTGAAGATTCCGAGCGCCGCCTTCATCCGCCTGGCCAGACAGGCCGGAATCAAGTTCACACTGGGGACCAACAACACCGACAAGGAACTCGGCCAGCTCGAATACTCCCTGCAGATGGTGAAAGAGTGCGGCCTGACGAAGAAAGACATGTGGATGCCGAAACCCGACGGCCAGAAACCGATTCAGGTGAAAGCGAAACGCAACCAGACCTCCGCCACCTCCGTCAGTAAAACGGTTGCGAATCCCAATCCCACCCCGGAAAACCCCAAACGCCTCAAACGGGCCGACAGCTTTCTCGGCATTCACTTCGACTTTCATGCGGGTACGGATTGTACCGAGATCGGCAAGAACACAACGCGCGAGATGATCGAGAGTGTGATCGACCAGGTCCATCCGGATTACCTCCAGATCGACTGCAAGGGACATCCCGGCCTGTCGAGTTACCCGACCAACGCGGGCAATCGCGCGCCCGGTTTTGTGGGTGATCCGCTGCGGCTCTGGCGGCAGGTGACCGCCGAGCGCGGTGTCTCGCTCTACATGCACTACTCGGGCGTGTGGGACTCCGAGGCGATCCGCCAGCACCCCGACTGGGCGGCGGTGAACGCCGACGGGAAACCGAATGGGAACGCCACCTCGTTCTTCGGCCCGTATGCCGAGAAACTCCTGATCCCGCAGCTGCGCGAGCTGTCCGGCGAGTATCAGGTGGACGGCGCGTGGGTGGACGGGGAGTGCTGGGCCTCCGTGCCGGATTACGGCGAAGCGGCCCTTCAGGCCTTCAAGAAAGCCACTGGGATTCAGAATGTTCCCCGCAACCCCGGCGATCCGAACTGGTACGAATTTCTCCAGTTCAACCGCGAGGCCTTCCGCAACTACCTGCGCCACTACATCACGGAAGTGAAGAAGACCAACCCGGAAATGCAGTTGTGCAGTAACTGGGCCTTCACGGACCACATGCCCGAGGCGGTCTGCGCGCCGGTGGATTTCATCTCGGGCGACTATTCGCCCGAGGACAGTGTCAATTCCGCCCGCTTTTCGGCGCGCTACATGGCGCGGCAGGGCAAGCCGTGGGACCTGATGGCGTGGAGTTTCGCACACTCGGGCGGGCAGAAGTCCACCGTGCAGTTGCAGCGCGAGGCCGCCGTGGTCTTGGCGCTCGGAGGCGGCTTTCAGGCCTATTTCACCCAACGGCGCGACGGCTCGATCAAACTGGACCAGATCCCCGTAATGGCCGAGGTGGCGAAGTTCTGCCGCGCGCGCCAGGCCATCTGCCACCGGGCGCTGCCCGTGCCGCAGGTGGCGGTTCTCTATTCCACCGCCGCGCACTACCGTGAGATCAATGGCCTCTTCCCGCGCGACCTGACGCACATCCGGGGGACCCTGCAGGCCCTCCTCGAAAGCCAGCAGTCGGTCGAAGTTCTCGGAGAACATCAACTCAAGTGGCACCTGTCGGAGTACCCCCTCATCGTCGTGCCCGAATGCTCTTACCTGGAG
>DAOPYU010000451.1:0-3723 GCA_035353095.1 Candidatus Sumerlaeota bacterium
GCGGGTCTGGATTCTGCCGAACCGGTACGACGCGTCGGTGATGTACCCGATCGCGGGGGGGGACTTCCGCGACCTGGACCCGCAGTGTCCGCATCGCTACAAACTGCTGTGTGTCGGGCGGATCTCCGAGCAGAAAAATCAGGACAATCTGATTCGGGCGTTGAAACACCTGGGGCCGGATTACGGGTGCCTGTTCATCGGGCGCAACGATCCGGACCGGTTGCAGGCGCTGGCCGCGGAACTGGGGGTGACGGAGCAGTGTCACTTCCAGCCCAGCGTGCGCAACGACGAACTGGTGCGGTACTACAACTGGGCGGACGCGATGGTGACGCCGAGCCGGTGGGAAGGGTTCGGGATTGTATTCATCGAGGCGCTGGCCTGTGGCGCGGTGGTGGTCACGTCGAACGTCGGGCCGATGAACGAATACATCCAGCACGAAAAGAACGGGTTGCTGGTGGACCGGTACGAAGACCCGCAGGCGCTGGCCGAGACGGTCGTGCGCGCCTGTACGGATTCGGCTCTGCGCGCGCGGTTGCGCGCGGCGGCGCCGGGATCGGTCACGCAGTTCGAGCGGGCGCATGTGGACGCGATCGAGGTGGCGTACTACCGCCGGATTCTGGCCGAGAAACCGATCTACCGGGAGGGGTCGCAGTACCCGGAGCGGTGTGCGCGACGTTCGATCCGGTGGCTCGTGCGCCATTCCGCGCCGGGCAAGGGGGTGGTCCATTCGGGGTTGACCACGTACGGGTGTCCGGGGGTGAGCGGATACCTGATTCCGACCCTGCTGGGGTTGGGCGAGCAGAAACTGGCCCGTCAGTACGCGACGTGGCTGGTGGCCGTTCAGAATGAAGACGGGTCGTGGAACGGCCCGAGCGTGTCGGGCAAACCGTCCGTGTTCTATACGGGGCAGATTCTCAAGGGGCTTCTGGCGATTCATTCGATCATGCCGGAAGTGGAAGAGGCGCTCTTGAATGGATGCGACTGGCTGGCGGCGCAGGTGACGGAGGCGGGGTGGATCGCAAAGGCCGCCCTGCACGAGGCGGTGTCCCTGCCGGGCGAGAAGACAGTGCCGGAGGCGTTTCACCTCCACGCCCTCACATCGCTCGAGGCGGTGGGGCGGCGGCTGGGCCGGGGCGGCTATGAGGACGCGGTCCGGCGGGCTCTGGCGTATTACCGCCAGGACCCCCACCTGGGGGCGTTCGAGACGCAGGCGCATTTCCACGCCTACATTGTCGAGGCGTTGCTGGACCTGGGCAAGCGCGAGCAGGCGCTGGCGATCATGCGGCAGATCGAGGCGCTCCAGCGTGAGGATGGTTCGATTCCCGCCTGGCCGGGGTGCGACTGGGTCTGTTCGTCCGGTCTGGCGCAGTATGCCCTGATCTGGCTCAAACTGGGTCAGGAGCAACCGGCCCGGCGGGCGTTCGCGTGGTTGTGCGCCCACCAGAATCGCACCGGGGGATTTTTCGGGAGTTATGGGGAACAGGCCCTCTATTTCCAGAACGCCGAAATCAGTTGGACGGTCAAGTATTTCCTGGACGTGTTCCTGTATCTGGTGGATCTGGAAGACCCGCAGGGCGGGCGGATTCCCAAGCCCGGGTGGAATTTTTTGAGCGCCCTGTTCGGGAGATGAGGGGGATGAGCGGATTGCCCGGTCTCGAAGAACCGTCCCTCGTGAGCATCGTCCTGCCGACAAAAGACGGTTTCCGGCACCTGCAGGCGGCGATTGACAGCTGCCTGAACCAGACGTGGTCCAACCTGGAATTGATTCTGGTGGACGACGGCTCCACCCGGCCCGAGACGGCCGAGATTCTGGCGCGCCAGCGGGACCCGCGGGTACGAATCGTCCGGCTCGAACAAAATGTGGGGCTGCCGCGCGCGCTGAACGCCGGGTTTGCCGAGACGCGCGGCGAACTGCTCACCTGGACGTCGGACGACAACCTGTACGATCCCTCCGCCGTGGAGACGATGGCGCTCGCGTTACGCGAACGGCGGGTGGATTTCGTTTATGCGCGCGCGCGGGTGATAGATGAGGCGGGGCAGGTCACGGGCGCTCTGGCGTTGCGTGAGGCGGCGTATCTCCCCTTGAGTAATTGCATCGGGGCGTGTTTCCTCTATACCCGGCGCGTTCGGGAACGGGTGGGTGAGTTCGATCCGGCGGCGGTTCTGGCGGAGGATTACGATTACTGGGTGCGGGTGTCGAAGCGTTTCCGGATGGCGTTGCTGGACGAGGAGATTTACGCGTACCGGCGCCACGAAAGTGCGTTGACGACGGTACAGGGGAGCGAGCGGATTCAGGAGGCGGTGGACCGGGTCCGGTTTCGGCATTTCGCGGAAGCGGAGATCGAGGGGGCGGAGGGCCTGCGGGCATTCCACCGGGGCGAGTATGCGCGGGCGCGACTGCTGTTCTGGCGGGCGCTGTTGCGTCGTCCGTATCAGCCGGCGCTCTACCGCCCTGCGGCCATCTGTCTGCTGCCCTGTTTTGTGGTCCGGGCGATCGTGTGGGGAAAACTGTGTTGCCGGAGATCGTAAGTGACCGTTTCTGCTTTCCATTGGACATAAAAAAACACCCTCCGGCCCACAGGACCGGAGGGTGTTTTCGGATCGGTTCGATCAGTTGGGGAAGTTTCCGTTCTGAACGCCATCCACCGTGTACCGTCCCTGTTTATAGCCCCCACCGGGGCGGTAGATGTCGCCGGTGCTCTTGGTGCCGTTGGTCGCGTCGTAGCAGTGGCACTGGGTTCCCCAGGGGAACAAGTCGTTGTCAACAGTGGCCTCTTCCGTAGTCGGGTTGGGTCCGCAGGAAAAGAGCAGATAGCATTGTACTTTGGGTTCAGAACCCTGTGCCGAATAGGAACCGTACGGACCATCCCATCCCTGATGGTCGGCTCCGGAGGCGAGCTGCATGTAACCCCCGCCAGCCTTGTTTGTCAGGAAGGGATCCTTCGGTACGCTGGCAATATAGGAGATAGGGGTGGTGAGGAGTTTCAGACCATGTTGTTTATGGGCGGCTGCGAGGTCGTCCAACTGCGCATCGGAGTCATTGGGATAAGTGCTGTTGTCGGTTATGTAGGATTCCAGACCCGTGGCGACGGACCGCATGTCGCTCCGTACCCGACTGATTTTGGCGCGGACCTGCGCCTCGAGGAAGTTGGGCACGGCAATGGCGGCCAGGATGGCGATGATGGCCACGACGATGAGGAGTTCAATCAGGGTAAACGCTTGGGGGGAACGAGGAACTCTATTCATTTTGGTTGGGGTGGGGTAAGGACCAGCCGGGCGCTCTTTTCTGAGGGCCGTGGCGGTTCCCCGGGCTCAAAATGGTGAATCGGCTCAGGCCGGTTCTATCCGATATTGCTGCTTTTCTCGTGTTCCGCGCTTTCCTGGAGGGAGTCCAGCACATGGCGGAACAAGACCTCGTTACCCGAGGAGATGTCCACCAGGGTCTGGTGAGCTTCGATCATGTGGACGATTTGCTGAAACCGGGACTCGGTGGCGGCCGTCTCGGCGTTTTGAAACTGAACCGGAGTTTGAAGGATGCCGTTGGCGCCGCCCGCCCGGATGTCGAGCAAGTAGTTCAGGCCCAGCGTGGTCAATTGCCGCTCGGTGGTCGGGTTGGCATTGACCAGAACGGTCCGTTCCTGTCGGCTGGACTTCTGATGCAACGCCAAGGCGGCCAGAATGCCCATGAAGGTGCTGTCAAGCGCCGTGCAGTCCCGGATGTCG
>DAOPYU010000452.1:0-3719 GCA_035353095.1 Candidatus Sumerlaeota bacterium
GTTGTTCATCTAAAAACCGCAGTTGAGGCTGGAAAACGTGTCTTTTGTTTTTGTGTGATGAGGCGAAAACGGTCTTGTCTCTTTCACCTTTGGGGTGAGGCTTCATCTTACTGCGCCAATCAGGAGATTGGCGCTCCCGGCCACCACTTGCTCCCCACAAAAATGGGTTTTCTGGGAGGGCGGGCGTCTCGCCCGCCTATGAGGAAAACAGGGACAGGGACGTTCAACTGCGGTTTTCCGGTTCATTTTTGTCGAGTGGGTTTCACGGTATTTCGGGTGAACCTGAAAACCGCAGTGACGAGAACAAGTCGTTTGGAATCAGCCGGACTCAAGACACCCGGAGGGTGAGTTCCGGGGAGAGAAGACAGGTGTCGGAAGAACGAAAAATCCGGGGAAAAAAGCGCCAACGGCGCGATCTTATACCAGCCTGGGGCATCGCCCCAGGAAAACCGATGAGTTTATTTCCGCAAGGGCTGAAGGCCCGTTTTATTCCGCCATTTTGCTCCTTTTTTATAGTTCGGGCCTTCAGCCCTCATGAAAAAGGGACACCTGTCCTGGGCGACGCTTCGCTTGCCCCAGGCGGGTATAATCCCGCGCCGTTGACGCTCAACTGCGATTTTCAGGGTGAAGTATCCGTGTGTTCCGATCTGTCTCAATTACTTCGAGGTGGCTCCCAGGCGGACCGGGCCTCCGACCGCTTCGAGGCGGACCGGTTGGGTGATCCGGTTGCGTTCGCCGGTCTGGCCGGAGTTTATCCGGAGAGTCCCGCCCGGCGAGACCGCCGCCAGTCCCTGGGTGAGCGTGGGGAAGGGGGCGGCCTGGGTGCCGTCGGAGGAACCGCTGTGCTGGAAGTCCACCCAGACGAGGGGCGACCGAGAGGCGAAGACCGCCGTGAGGGACATGGCCTGGTTTACCGGGGCAATTGTGAGGGGATTGGCGGTCGAGTAGTCCGAACCCGCCCGGGTCCATTTCACAAAATAATGATCGGCTGAACCGACAGCCGCCACGGGGGTGGAAGACATCCCTTGAAAGACGGTCTGAACGGTATTGCCGGAAAGCGTGACACCCGGTGTCCCGTCGGTCTGGAAGGAGACCGTGTAGGGAATTGCAAACTGGGCCGTAACGGCCACATGGGTGGTCACGTGGGTGTCGGTTCTCGGGTTGGCCGTCGAGCCGTCGCTCCACTGTACGAAACCGTACCCCGTATCCGGAACAGCCGTAACGGGAGTGCCGTTTGCGCCGTGGTTGACCGTCTGGGGAGAGATTCCGGAGATTTTTCCGTTCGGTCCCGCCGTGTAGGTCAGGGTGTACTGATTGATTTCAAAATTCGCCGTCAGGGTCCGGGTGGAATCCATCGTCACGATGAGGGGGGTGGTGGTGGTGGTCATCGCGCCGCTCCAGCCGGTAAAGTGGTAGCCTGTGGCGGGGACGGCGGTCAGAGTGACAGGGGTCCCGTGAGGGTACACGGCCAGGTCGGGCGATTTTGACACGGAACCATTCAAAGCCGAAACCGTCAGGGCGTATTCGTTGAGCGCAAAAGAGGCCATTACGTCGAGGTCGCCCGCCACTTTGGTATCGGTACGGGGATTCCGAGTCGAGTCGTCACTCCATTTCACAAAATGGTACCCGATATCGGGGACGGCGGTTACGGTTGTCCCGTCTGAACCGTAGGGAACGGTCTGGGGAGTTACGCCCTCGAGGGACCCGTGGGAACCAACCGAATAGGTCAGGGTATAGGTGTTGAGGGTGTAATGCGCGGTGGTCGTGGTGGTCTCACCACTTGCGATCGTGACCAACTGGTTGGAGGGAGCGGTCCAGCCGGTGATCGGTTTGAATTCCACCGTGTGGGAACCCACCGGGATATCGCCTTCCGTATCACCACTGTTGAACCAGGTCGAACTTCCCGTGCGCCGCCACTGCGTTCCGGCGTCAATCGCTTCCGGGGGCGTGAGGGTGACCGTCAGCGCTCCCACGGGAATGAAGGTCCGAGTCAACAGGTTCGACGCCCGATTGGCGTTTCCCGCCGCATCGGTGAACTTTTCGGCTCCGACCTGGGCCGACACCGCGCCTGCCGCTGTCGGGACGAGTCGGAATGTGTAGGTGGTTCCCGAGCCGGAGAAATCCTGAAGGGTGGCGCTCGTGACCGTCACGTCGTCGGCGGTAAAGTTCGAGGCGGCTTCACTCAGGGTGACGGTGATGGGAATGGAGGCCAGATGGGTGGGTTCGGTCGTGGTTGTGGCGAGTGTGACCGTGGGGGGCTCGAAATCCAGCGCGACGGCGGAGAGGGCATTGGGAAGGCCGTAACCGACGGTGTTGTTCGGACTGCCGGCCTGCGAGGCTGTTGAAGTCAGAGCCTGCTTCAACTGGGCCGGGGTGAGGGAGGGATGGGCTTCGAGGACGAGCGCGGCCAGTCCGGCGGCGTGGGGACAGGCCATGCTGGTGCCGGACATCACGTAATAGTTCGCCGGTCCGCTTCCATCCAGGTTGTAACCGTCGTTGTCAATGATGTAGGTGGCGTTCGATGCCAGACTGCCCACGGATTCGCGTGTGGAAATGGTGGCTGCGCCCGGGGCGACAATTTCCGGTTTCAGCGCCCCGTCAATCCGGGGGCCCCGGCTGCTGAAAGGGGCCAGCGTCCCGACGGTGTAACCGGAAAGACTGTAAGTTACTCCCAGAGAGTTGGTCCAGGTCGTTCGGTGGGTCCAGGCGCCCACGGCGATGGCGCTGTCGGCCATGGCCGGGTTGGTGATGGTGTAGGAGGCGTCGGCGTTGTTGAAAGTGCCGGAGGCTTTGTAATCATATATATGCACTTTGGGAGTATTGCCGGAAGTGGCGGTATTCTGGAGGGTGAAGGAATAGGTCTTTCGGGTTGTCCCCATCCAAGTCGTCAGGCTAGATAATTTGTATTCAGTTCCTCGATCGCTTGGCAAGGAAGAAGACAGGGTCAATGTTTCGCTACTGTTGAGATTCGTGCAGGCCATTGCGATGTTACCATCCCCCGGCGCTCCGTCCTGCCAGTTGAGACGGAAATATATGGGGGTTCCTGTGGATAACACATTTGAAGGGGTATAGTTGAAAACACTGGAAGTGGTTCCCGGCGCCACGTCGGCGGAGGTGTGGAGCGAGCGCGTCCCCTCGTTTCCGGCGGAGATGAAGCAGGTCATGCCGTCTGCGACGGCGGCGTCGATCGCCTGGCACAGGGCGCTGCTTCCGTCCATGTAGGGGTGGTAGCCCCCGTAGCTCATGGAAAAGATTTTGCATCCGACCGTCACGGCCCGGTTGATGGCCTCAATCTGATCCGTTTCGTTTGCTCCTGCGTTTGTGTCGTTTCCGATCTTGTAAAAATAGAGGGTGGCGCCGGGTGCCATGCCCATGTACTGGCCTCCCGACAATCCCCCACTCCCGACCACTGTCCCGGTGACGTGGGTTCCGTGGGCGCTGGCCTTGTTGGAGACGTCGGTTCCCCAAGTGGAAGGACCCGTCCCGTCGGTCATGTCATACGCCTCGGCCGGAGTCGGGATGTCGGGGTGGGTCAGGTCGAGACCGGAATCCGCAATGGCGATTTTCACACCCGCGCCGGTCCGGGCTGTCACCCCCCACCCGTTGTGGACGGCGTCCACGTTGGTCTGAACCGCAGCCAGGTCGTTCTCCGGTTCGCTGAGGTTTTCGGTGGTTTCCAGTTTCAGAATTCGAGCGTCCGATTCGACTTGGTCCAGGCT
>DAOPYU010000453.1:0-3718 GCA_035353095.1 Candidatus Sumerlaeota bacterium
TTGAGGAGAAATCGGGTATGGCATTGCATGGAGATCTTGAAAAGACCTCGCCGGGGGAACACCGGTGGAAAAAGGCGTGGGGACGGCCGGTCGGACTGGTGGCGACGCTGTTGACGGTGGTTCTGTTGTCGGCCGGGTGCGCGACCATGAAGGAAGTCCCGCCTCTGGCGCGCCGGGTGGTGGTGTTGAATTTTACCATCCCCGAGGACATGCGACAGAATCCCAAGCAGATCCGGGGGTGGTGGCTGCATTCGCGGACGATTCTCCAGAGCCCGAACGCGGGGAGCGAGTTTGCCGATGCGCTGGCGCGCCACCTCACGTCGCTCCGGTACCTCGAGCAGAACTCGCGGGCCGACCTGGACATCTACCTGTCGAGCAAGCGGAAAAGCCTCATGGACAACTTCAAGGGCTTTCCCGATACGGAATACTCCAAGATGCTCGAAAAGGTGTCGCCGGTGGATTATGGCGAAGAACTGGGGGTCGAGCAGGTGATTACCGGCCACATCCTCGAATCGTACACCAGCGAGAACCGGCTTTTCCTGTTCTGGAGCAGTCACATGAAGGTGCGGGTGGATGTCTGGGACATGACGACGGGCAAGGTGACCTGGACCCGGACGTTTTCCGGGTCCAAGTGGTTTTACTCGCGTTTGGAAGTGATGAACCGCCTGGCGCCCGAGATTGTCAAGGCGCTCGACCGGGACTATTACCAGCGGCTTGGACAATCGGAGAAGTGATGCCCGGCCGGGCACAAGTGAAAAGAAGGATTGCATTCCGACATGGAAACCAGACAGCCAAAAGTGGAAGGGTTGACCCCGAAGGAAATCGTGGCCGAACTCGACAAGTATATCATCGGCCAGCAGAACGCCAAGCGGATGGTGGCGATCGCGCTGCGCAACCGGGCGCGGCGCAAGTTGCTGCCGGATGCGTTGCGCGATGAGGTCAGTCCGAAGAACATCCTCATGATCGGGCCGACCGGCGTGGGGAAGACCGAAATCTCGCGGCGCCTCTCGCGACTGGCGGGAGCGCCTTTCTTGAAGGTCGAGGCGTCGAAGTACACCGAGGTGGGGTACGTCGGGCGCGATGTCGAGAGCATGGTGCGCGACCTGATGGAGATCGGCATCAAGATGGTGCGTGAGGAGCGCACGGCCGAGGTGATCGAGCGGGCCACCGACCGGGCCAACGAGCGCCTGCTCGACCTGCTGTTGCCGCAGTCGCGGGGAGCGGTGCGTCCGCCCGAACCGCCCCGGCAGCCTTTCGGGTTCCCCGGTATTCAGATTCAACCGTCCGCTTCGTCCGACGACGAAGCGGAGGAGTCTCGCGAGAAATTGAGCGAGGACCGCTGGGTGCGCACGCGTGAGAAACTGCGCCAGGGATTGCTCAACGGGGCCTATGAGGATCGCGAGGTGGAGTTCAAGGTTTCGTCGCGCTCGGGCGGGATGCCGGGAAATGTCTTTGGCATCGGGTTGGGTAACGAGCGCGAGATGATGGGTCAGGTGCAGGACATGATCGAGCGGATGATGCCGCAGCAGCCCAAAGAGAAGCGGTTGCCGATTCGTCTGGCGCGGCAGATTCTCGTGGACGAAGAGGTGGACCGGCTGCTCGACATGGACAAGATCGTCGTCGAGGCGCTCGACCGCGTTCAGCAGTCGGGGATCATCTTCATTGATGAGATTGACAAGATTGCGGGGCGCGGTTCGGGGGGACAGGGGCCCGATGTCTCGCGCGAAGGAGTGCAGCGCGACATTCTCCCGATCGTCGAGGGCTGTACGGTCAACACAAAGTATGGCATGGTGTCCACCGAGCACATCCTTTTCGTCGGGTCGGGGGCGTTCCATGTCGCCAAACCGTCGGATCTGATTCCGGAATTGCAGGGACGGTTCCCGCTCCGGGTCGAACTCGACTCGCTGGGGAAAGAGGAATTCCGCCGGATTCTGACCGAGCCGGACAATGCGCTGACCAAGCAATACGCCGCGTTGCTCGAGACGGAAGAGGTGGGGGTGACGTTTTCGGACGACGGGATCGAACAGTTGGCCGAGTGCGCGCACCGGGTGAACCAGCAGACCGAGAACATTGGAGCGCGACGCCTGCACACCGTCATGGAGAAGGTGTTCGAGGAGATTTCGTTCGAGGCTTCCGACACGCCGGGGCGCCAGATCTGCATAGACCGCGACTACGTGAACCAGCGGCTCAAGGACATCATCGAGGACGAGGATCTGAGCAAGTTTATTCTGTAGGGTGTTCCGTTGTGTCGCGTAAGAGGTTTTGAAAGATTGATCGCCGATTCAGGTGATTGAATGAATGAAGAACCTCTGATTCCGAAACATGGGGGATACCGCCATCTGAAGAGTTTTCAGGTGGCGCAACTGGTTTACGATCTGACGACTCGATTTTGCGACCGTTATGTCGAGCGCCGCAGCCGGACGCATGACCAGATGGTCCAGGCGGCCCGGTCCGGTGTGCAGAACATTGCGGAAGGTTCCCAGGCCTCGGGTACCTCGAAAAAGACCGAACTGAAACTGACCAATGTGGCTCGAGCCAGTCTGGAAGAACTGCGTCTGGACTATGAGGATTTTCTCCGTCAACGGGGATTGCCGGTCTGGGAACGCGAAGACCCGCGTCGAGCGCAGCTGATCGTACGGCGCTGTACAAGCGCCGACGAAGTGGCACGCTGGGTGAAGGAGGTAAGCGCGGGCTGCCAGGAGGCGGGGCCACAGAACGGGGCGAGTGGACCGGGTGGACTGGGTGGACAACATGGACGGAGTGGACTTGAGGGACAGCATGGACCGGGTGGACAGAGTGGTTTTGATGGCGAGGGTGGACAGAGTGGTTTTGCTGGACCGGGTGTTACCGGGACTACTCTGTCCCTGTCGTCCACAGGGTCCACCTTGTCCACAAAGTCACCTCGTCCCCAAAGCCTTCCCCGGCCCACTACCCCGAAATCGCCGCCAACGCGGCCCTGGTTCTGATTGCGGTGGCGTGCAGCCTGCTCGACCGGCAGATCGCCGCGCAGGCCCAGGCTTTCGAAAACGAAGGCGGATTCACGGAACGCCTTTACCGCGTACGCTCCAGTCGCAGGAAGAACTTCTGAACCGCTTCACTTTTTCTCCGGATCGCCGTTTTTTCTTTCTTACCGAGTCGCCGTTTTCCCGCATACAGATGAAGAATCAGTTTCCCGAAGGTTTTGCTGTGGCTGACTCCAGAAGCGCGGCCCGCGCATCGTGGTATTCTTCGCGCCTCACGACCTTCCACGGGGCGGGTGGATTCTTCAGGAGCGGATCGAGCAGGTCCTCCTTGTTGTTGTAAACCACCAGCCAGAGCGCGTCGTACGGCTCCTGAAGAGCAACCAGATCCTGAGTCGCTTTCTCGAGCGATTCCTCGCTCAGTTCAACAAAGACGGCGTCGGGGTTGACAACGTCGTGTCGCAGCGGCAACGTGGCGCCCACAAAAACCGGGGGACCGTCCAGTTTGGACGCGAGGACTTTGGGGCCGTCTCCCCGCTGGATCAGCCAGCCGACCGAACAGGCCGCCATCAGGAAAACACTCACCACGAGAGGCGCCGGACGCCATCGAGGGTGTCCCTCCAGCCGTTGCGTGTAGTATTCCACTCCCAGCGTCAGAAGCGCGACCAGCGGCGCCAGGCAGACGGTGTAGTAGCGCTCGTGGGAGAGCGTCTTGTCTCCCCCGATCCCGGCCACCAGAATCAACCCCAGCCAGGGGA